>CAZICY010000020.1:0-32853 GCA_964537955.1 uncultured Actinomyces sp.
ACCTGGCGAGCAACTCCCACGGCTGGCAGTGGACGGCCGGCTGCGGCACCGACGCATCGCCCTACCACCGCGTGTTCAACCCCGTCGGCCAGGGCGAGAAGTTCGACCCCGACGGCGACTACGTCCGCCGCTACGTGCCCGAGCTCGCCCATCTCCCAGGCAAGACGACCCATACGCCGTGGGACACCCTCGGCGGCTACGACCACGGCTACCCCGAGCGCATCGTCGACCACGCCGCGGAGCGGCTCGAGGCGCTCGACCGCTTCGCCCGGATGAAGCAGGCCTCCTCGGCCTGACACACTCACTCCATGTCGGCGGTGGCAGTGCTGTCCCTCAAGGGCGGCGTAGGCAAGAGCACCACCGTGCTCGGGCTTGCCGGGGCCGCCTGGGCCCGCGGCATCCGCGTGCTCGTCATCGACCTCGACCCCCAGGCCAATGCCACGGTCGCGCTCGACCCGCCCCCCTTCGCCTTCACGGTCGGGGACGTGCTGGCCGACGCCCGGCCCGGCATCGCGCGAGAGGCCATCGTCCCGACCGGCTGGGGGCCGCAGGTCGACCTGCTCCCCAGCGAAGAGGCCGTGGCCCACCGCAACCGGCCCGAGGGCCCGGACTCCGCCACCCGCCTGCGGGTGAGCCTCGCGGGCGTCGTGGACGGATACGACATGGTCCTCATCGACTGCCCGCCCTCGCTCGACGAGCTCACGCGCAACGGCCTGGCCGCGGCTGACAACGCGCTTGTCGTCACCGAGCCCGGCTTCTTCGCCCTCCAGGGGGCGACGCGCGCCCTGCGCGCGGTCGAGGCCGCGCGCACGTCGGTGAACCTGCGCCTGCGTCCCGCCGGGGTGCTCGTCAACCGGGTGCGCGGCAATCTGTCCGAGCACCGCTATCGCGTCGAGGAGCTGCGCGGGGTCTACGGCGACCTCGTGCTCGACCCCGTGATCCCGGAGCGTTCCGCCGTGCAGCAGGCCCAGGGAGCGGGCGTGCCTGTGCAGGCCTGGCGATCCCCCGGCGCCGCAGAGGTGAGCGATGCCTTCGACGACATTCTGGACCGCCTGCGCGCCTGACGGCGTACCGTTGCCTGACCGACCCCGGAGGACACGAGGACACATGGCACCGCAGACGCCTCGCCCCGCGCTGAGTCGCGCCCCCGACGCCGACCTGCATCCGGTGAGCGGCCGGCCCCTGCCCACGGCTGTCCCCGGCGGGGTCAAGGAAGGCAAGGGCAAGTCCAAGGCCAAGAGCCTCAAGCCCGGCAAGGGAGCGACGGCCGCTGACGCGATCACTGGACCGCCCAAGGACAAGTACGTCGACCTAGGAGCGCGGGTCCCCAAGTCGGTGCGCAAGCGCCTGCGTGCCGAGGCCAAGGCCCAGGGCGTCGCGCCGGACGACCTGCTCGCGCGGATCCTCGACGCCTACCTGCCGTAGCCCGCGGGCATCAGGGCACCGGGTGCTCGGCGTCGTACTTGAGGAACGCCGGCACCGCCGCGACCAGAGCACCGGTGAACACCAGGCACAGCACGCCACCGGACACGGCCGACACCGTCTCGCCGAAGAGTTCGGCCACGCCGCCGGCCTCCACGTCGCCGAGGCGCGGGCCGCCCACGACGACGACGGTGAAGATGCCCTGCAAGCGCCCGCGGTAGTCGTCCGGGGTCGCCGCCTGCAAGATCGTGGACCGGAAGATCGCGCTCACCGAGTCCGCGCCGCCCGCGACGGCGAGCAGCAGCAGGGCCACAGGGAGCGAACGGACGAGCCCGAAGACCGCGATCGCGCCGCCCCAGATGCAGATGGAGATGACGACGGCCAGTCCCTGCCGGCGCACCTTGCCCAGCGGGCCCGACAACACGGTGGCGACGATGGATCCGACGGCGGGGGCGGCGGAGAGGAGCCCCACGATGAGCGCGACGTCGGCCAGCGAACCGCCGTACCACGCCGTCGCGATAGCCGGGAAGAGCGCGCGCGGCATCCCGAAGACCATCGCCACGATGTCGAGATAGAACGACATCTGAAGGTTGCGCTTGCCCTTGAGGAAGCGCAGTCCCTCGAGCACGCTGCGCCATCCGCGAGCCGCATCCGGCGGGACCCCCTCCGGGGGCAGCGACGGCAAGCGCCACATCGCCCAGACGGAGATGGCGAAGACGACCAGGTCGATGGCATAGACGGTCGTCACCGTGCCGGTCCCGGCGATGAGGAAGCCGGCGAGCACCGGCCCGATCGTGAAGGCCAGCCCCCAGGTGAGCGTGTTGAGTGCGTTCGCGGCGGGCAGGAGGTGGAGCGGCACCAGGCGGGGGATGATCGCCTGCCGCGCCGGGTTGGCGACCGCGAAGAAGCCCGACTGGACCGCGATGATCCCGTAGAGCAGGGCGACCGAGTCCACGCCGGCCAGCGACTGCACGAAGAAGGCAAGCGTGCTTACCCACAGCCCGATCGTCGCGATGAGGGCCACGCGGCGGCGGTCGAAGCGGTCGACGAGAGCGCCGCCGTACAGTCCGAGGACGACCAGCGGCACGAGCTGGAAGAGCCCGGTGAGTCCGACGGCCCAGGAGGAGCCGGTGAGGTCGTAGACCTCCAGGGCCACGGCGACCGCGGTCATCTGCTGGCCGGCGGTGCCGACGCTGTGGCCTATCCAGAGGCGACGGAAGGCCGGACTCTCACGCAGGGGGGTGAGATCGGCGAAGATACGGGCCATCGCGGGATCAGGGTGAGAGTCGCTCGACGACCCAGGCGCCGGCGTCGTCGAGGCCGCCGTCCCCCACGCGCCGGTAGCGCAGGCGATCGTGCAGCCGGGAGTCGCGCCCCTGCCAGAACTCGACGGACTCCGGGACGACGATCCACCCTCCCCAGAAGTCGGGCAGTGGCACGTCCGCGGGGAAGCGCTCAAGGAGCTCGGCGTACCTCTCCTCGAGCACTGCCCGATCGGCGATCACCTCGGACTGGCGACTCGCCCACGCACCGACACGCGAGCCGTGCGGGCGCGAGGCGAAGTAGTCGGCCGCTTCGTCGCGCGGGACCGGGAGCGCTTCACCCATCACCACGACCTGGCGGTGGAGTGGCAGCCAGGGGAAGACGCACGCCGCCCGACGCGTCGCCTCGATCTCGCGGCCCTTGCGCGAGTGCAGGTTGGTGTAGAAGACGAACCCCCGCGAGTCGGCGTCCTTGAGCAGCACGGTGCGCGCGCTGGGCACGCCGCTCGAGGACACGGTGGAGAGGACCATCGCATTGGGCTCCTGCACGCCTTCGGAGACGGCGTCGCCAAGCCAGCGGCGGAACTGCGCCAGTGGGTCGGGCGCGAGATCGGACTCGACCAGCGTGCCCCGGTCGTAGGCGAGACGCATCGCGCGCAGGTCGTGCTCGTCGGCCACGCCCTGATCCCATCACGCCCCGGGGCACAGGTTGCGGGCAGTGGGGTTGAATGGGCCCATGAGCGATTTCGTGCCGGGCCTGGAGGGCGTCGTCGCCTTCGAGACGCAGATCGCGGAGCCCGATCGCGACGGGGGTTCCCTGCGATACCGCGGAGTGGACATCGAGGACCTCGTGGGCCGGGTGTCCTTCGGCAACGTCTGGGGCCTCCTCGTCGATAACGAGTTCAACCCCGGGCTTCCGCCTGCCGAGCCCTACCCCATCCCGGTGCACTCCGGCGACGTGCGCGTCGACGTGCAGTCCGCCATCGCGATGCTCGCACCCGGCTGGGGCCTCAAGCCCCTGCTGGACATCGACGACGACACCGCGCGCGAGAACCTCGCTCACGTCTCGATCATGGCCATGTCCTTCGTGGCGCAGGCCGCGCGGGGACTCGGCGTGCCCATGGTCCCGCAGGCGCGCATCGACGACGCATCGACGATCGTCGAGCGCTTCATGACGCGCTGGCGCGGGGAGCCGGACCCCCGGCACGTGCAGGCGGTCGACGCCTACTTCGTCTCCGCCGCCGAGCACGGCATGAACGCCTCGACCTTCACGGCTCGGGTCATCGCCTCGACCGGCGCCGACGTGGCCGCGGCGATCTCCGGAGCGATCGGCGCGATGAGCGGGCCCTTGCATGGCGGCGCGCCCTCGCGCGTGCTCGGCATGATCGAGGAGATCGAGCGCACCGGCGACGCCGAGGGCTACGTGCGCGGCGTGCTCGACCGGGGCGAGCGCCTCATGGGCTTCGGCCACCGGGTCTACCGTGCCGAGGACCCACGCGCCCGCGTGCTGCGGCGCACGGCCCAGGAGCTCAACGCCCCGCGCTACGAGGTCGCCCTCGCACTGGAGACCGCTGCGCTCGCGGAACTGCGCTCACGTCGCCCCGACCGCATCCTCGAGACCAACGTGGAGTTCTGGGCCGCGATCATGCTCGACTTCGCCGAGGTGCCGGCGCAGATGTTCACGTCGATGTTCACCTGCGCCCGCCTGGCGGGGTGGAGCGCTCACATCCTCGAGCAGAAGCGCACGGGACGACTGGTGCGACCGTCCGCGAGGTACGTCGGCCCGGGGCCGCGCATCCCCGAGGCCGTGCCCGGCTGGGACCCCCAGATGGTGGCGCCGTCCGGCTACACGCCCTCCACTCGCGAGTCGCGCCCGACCTCCGTCAGGCGCTGAGCGACACCCTGCGTAGCCTTGCTCGCGTGACCGACGACATCACCATCCCCGCAGAGCTGCTGCCCCGCGATGGCCGCTTCGGCGCCGGCCCCTCCAAGGTGCGACGCGAGCAGGTAAGCGGCCTGCTCGATGTGTCCGGCACCTACCTCGGGACATCCCACCGCCAGAAGACCGTGAAGTCCCAGGTCGGCCGCCTGCGCTCCGGGCTCGCGGACCTGTTCTCCCTGCCCGACGGCTACGAGGTCGTCCTCGGCAACGGCGGGTCGACTGCCTTCTGGGATATCGCGACCTTCGGCCTCATCCGCGATCGCGCCCAGTTCCTGTCCTTCGGGGAGTTCGGGGCGAAGTTCGCGACCGCGGCCAAGCAGGCTCCCCACCTAGGCGACCCGACCGTCATCAAGGCCGATCCGGGTGACGCGCCAGCCTTCTCCGCCGAGGCCGGCATCGACGCCTACTGCGCCCCGCACAACGAGACCTCGACCGGCGTCGCCATCGCCCCGGTCCGGGTTGCCGGCGCCGACGCGGGCGCCCTCATGCTCACGGACGCCACATCGGGGGCCGGTGGCCTGCCCCTCGATGCCTCCCAGACCGACGTCTACTACTTCGCGCCGCAGAAGAGCTTCGGCTCCGACGGCGGCCTGTGGATCGCGCTGATGTCGCCCGCCGCCCTCGCGCGAGTCGAGGAGATCAACGCGAGCGGCCGCTGGACCCCCGCCTTCCTCGACCTGTCGATCGCGGTGGACAACTCGCGGCAGGACCAGACCTACAACACCCCGGCACTCGCGACGATCTATCTCATGGCCGAGCAGGTCGACTGGTTCCTCGGCAACGGCGGTCTCGACTGGTGCACCTCGCGCACGGCGGAGTCCTCGGGGATCCTCTACAACTGGGCCGATGCCAGTGCGGTCGCCAGCCCCTTCGTGGCGGATCCCGCCAAGCGTTCCGCCGTGGTGGCCACAATCGACTTCGACGACAGCGTCGATGCCACGCGGATCACCAAGGCGCTGCGTGCCAACGGCATCGTCGACACCGAGCCCTACCGCAAGCTCGGGCGCAACCAGATCCGCGTGGCCGTCTTCCCCGCCGTGGATCCCGACGACGTGCGACAGCTCACCCGCTCCATCGACTACGTGATCGACCGGCTCGCGTGAGCTGTGACTGAGGGCCACGACCCGGCGGTGCCCGGTGGGTCGGCGACGCCGGCCCTGCACGCACCCACCAGGCCGGTGCGCGACCGCGCGACCGTCCTCGCCTACGTCCAGCTAGGGCTCCTCGGCTGGTTCGTCTACGCCTTCGGCGCATCCCTCACCCTGCTGCGCGACGACGAGGGCCTCACCCGCACCGCTGCCTCCATCCTCAGCATCGCGCTGGCCGGTGGGGGCGTGCTCGGCAGCCTCACCGCAGCGCCCTTCGTGCGCCACTGGAGCCGCGGATTGATGCTGCGCGTCGGCTCGATCCTCGTCGCCATCGGCGCCCTCGTCTACATCTCCGGCGGCCCGCTGTGGCTCGTGGCGGCAGGACCCTTCCTCGGATCGCTCGGCGCGAGCTACTGCGCCGTCGGGGTGAGCGCCTTCCTCGAGGCACGCCAGGGCGCGGCGGCCGACGCCGCGCTCGCCGAGGCCAATCTCACCGGGTCGGTCGCCGCGCTCATCGGCACGCTGGCGATCGGCATCGGCGCCACGACGGTCCTGGGCTGGCAGGCAGGCCTGGTGCTGCTGGCCGTGATCGCCATCGTGCTCGAGGTCGTCCGCGGCCGGGCGCTCACGCCCTTCGACGTCGGCACGGCGATGGAGTCCCGGCGCGACGCCCCTCGGCTTCCCGGCCTCGTGTGGTGGGCCGTGCTCACACTGATCCTGCTCACCAGTGTGGAGATCACCCTGCTGCAGTGGGGACCGGACCTGCTGCGCCAGCGAGGTGGGTTCGAAGCAGGCGCCGCCTCCGCCACCATCGCAGCAATCGTCATCGGCATGATCATCGGGCGCCTCGTCGGCTCGAGGCTCGTCGAGCGCGTGTCATCCGAACTCGTCTTCGGCGGCTCGATCCTCTTCGCCGCGGCCGCCTTCGCCTACACCTGGCTCGTGACCGGCGCGATTCCCCTCATCATCGGCCTCGTCCTCATCGGGATCGGCATCGGCATGCACTTCCCTCTCGGCATCGGGCGTGCCATGCGAGCCTCGCTCGGCCAGCCCGATCGCGCCGCCGGCTGGACCAGCGCCGGCATCGGCGTCATGAGCGGGGTTGCCCCCTTCGTGCTCGCTGCGCTGGCCGACGCCTGGGGCGTGCACCAGGCCTTCGCCCTCATGCTCGCGTTCTTCGGGGCCAGCTTCCTCCTGCTGCTGTGGAAGCGGGTGCCGGAGGACGTCCGCTCCTGAGCCCGGACCGACTCAGCGGGTGAAGGCAGCAATCGCGACGGCGGCGACGAGCAGGACCAGGACGGCAACCGTGACGAGGCGTCGCGCGCGGTGATCCACTCCCCCACTCTAGGCAGTCGGCGATAGCCTGCCCGCATGGACGCCCGACCGCCGTTGACGCTCGAGCACATCGAAGCCGATCCCTCGCTGCGCAGTCGCGACGACAGCGGCGTCGCCGCCATTGCCATCGGGACCGCGCTCTGGGCCATCGCCCTCATCGCGGTCCTCATCTGGGGCTCGACGTGGGGCGTCGATGTCGATCGCTGGACCCTTGTCTGCGCGATCGGCGCCCTGCTCGGGATCCCCGGGCTCGTCCTGGTGATGGGTCGGCGCGCACGGCAGCGGCGCCGCGCACAGGCCTAGCGCACGTCAATCCTGGTCGAGGACCAGCGCGTCGAAGCCGACGAAGTCCTGAGTCGGAGCGCCGACCGGCTCCTTCTCGGCCAGCGCGATCTCCGAGTGTGCGCCGCAGCCGAAGCCCAGCGAGACCACGCAGCCGTCGGCGGGGGACATGTCATGGGCGCACACCCCGAAGGCCTGGCCGAGCGGACCTCCGATGGGCAGGAGGAACCCGCAGGTCGCGCAGCTCAGCGACACCGACCGCGCCATGGGCGCCTCCGGGCCGCGCTCGCCCGACCACCAGCGGTCAGCAGCGTCGTCGCGTCCGTGAGCGGACAGGACCCGCGCCCTGCCCAGGCCTATCTCCCACTGGCTCGGGTGCACTGGACTGCGATCGGCGACGCCATCGAGGTCGTCGAGTCCAGCGAAGCCGGCCGTGAGGCGGAGGTCGTCAGCGGGCGTCGGCCAGATGGTGCCGACGGCCAGGTCGCCGGGCCGCACGCGATCGGCCCACGGCACCCACGGCGGGGCGACGAGCGCATCCGGCCCGGGCAGCAGCACGACCTCATCGACCGTCGCCGCCTTCGCCCGCGGGGCGCGGGCGAGGGTGACGGACCAGCGCCAGCCGACGTACGCCGGATCGAGGCATGCGAAGAAGTGCGTGGCGACGCGCTCGTCGTCGAACTCCACGCCGACGTGATCGCCGACGGTGCCCCAGGGGGCCTCGTCGTCAGCGGCGGCGCGGGCCAGCTCGATGGCCTTGGCGAGGACGGTGTCGGCCATCACTCGACCCCCGGCTCGGGATAGAGCTCGAAGACCCACAGGCCCAGGGTGCCCTCGCTCCCCGCGACGATCTGGAGGGAGACCCCGTCGGCAGGGACCTCCTGCAGGTCGGGGTAGGTGAAGCGGTAGTACGTCGAGGTGATGGGCTGCTGGGTGAGGCGCTGTGAGCCCACCACGGGGTACCAGCCGGCATCGGCGACGACGGGATCGACGCTGATGCCGATGACCTGTCCCGGCACGACGGGCACGCGGCCGACGTCGGCCCCTTCCAGCGCCTCGGTCACCAGGTCCTGGGCGCACGTCTGCGCGTTCAGCGGCTCGCCGTCGAAGGACCAGCACAGGGCGAGTTGGTAGGCGGATGTCGACCCCGAGAACACGGTGGCGCCGGGGCCGGGCTTCTCGCATGCGGCAAGCGTGAACACGCCCACGAGAGCGAGCGAGGCCGCGAGGGCAGGGCGAGCCAGTCGGCGCTTCATCGATCCGCCCCCTCAGACGTCGAAGTCGTCGGCGACGGCCCGCATCACGGCGGCGAGCTTGCGGCAGTGGTCATCGCTGGGGTAGCGCCCGCGGCGCAACTGGTTGGACGCGCTGTCCATGAGCTTGATGAGGTCCTCGAGGATGATCGCGACGTCCTCCGCGGGCTTGCGGCCCGCCTTCACGATCGAGGCGGGCTGCTCCAGGATCGTGACGCTGAGGGCCTGCTTGCCGCGCTTGCCGTCCACGATGCCGAACTCGACTCGGGCGCCCTGCTTGAGCGAGGTGGTGCCATCGGGCAGTGCCGAGGCATGCACGAAGACATCCTCGCCGTCGTCCGTGGCCAGGAAGCCGAAGCCCTTGTCCACGTCGTACCACCTGACCTTGCCGGTCGGCATGGCAGTCCCTTCTCGCATCCGGCACCCGCACGGGCGCAGGACACCAGGCTAGACGGGCCCAAGCACTCCCGCGCCCCTAGGGTCGTGGCCCCCTAGGGTGGTGGCATGGGCTCGCCCAGCTCCCCCGGGGATCGGCTCCTGCGCATCGGGGCCGTCGTGACGGTCATCGGACTGGTCTGCACGGTGATCGCCATGCTGCCGCTCGTGGTGCCCGGCCTGGAGCTGCCGTCGGCGTGGTGGTTCCTGTCGATGATCACCGGGGTGGGTCTTGCCCTGGTCATCGCCGGGCTGGCCGTCTCAGCCCGATCCCGGCATCGCTAGGGACGCCCGTCGCTGGCGAGCCAGCCGGGCAGGTGGGTGAGATCGGGAAGCACGATGTCCGGACCCACCGCGTGGAGCTCCTCGACTGACGTGGGCCCCGTCGCGACCACGACGGCGTGCACGTCAGCGGCTCTAGCGGCTCGCACATCCCCGGGATGGTCGCCGACATAGGCCCACGCGCGGTGCTCGCGCAGCGCGGAGGCCTTCCCTTCCGCGAAGAGATCGCCGACGACCACATCCGCGTCCAGCCCTGCCGCACTCAGTGCCAGGTCCGCTACGGCGCCGTACTTCGCGGTGACGACCAGCACGCGATCGCCGCGAGAGCGCACGGTCGCGATCGCCTCGGCCGCGCCCGGCATCGCGCGCGTGAGCGGGATGCCGTGCTCACGATAGTGCGCTCGGTACGCCGCGAGCAGCACGTCGTACGGCTCTTCGGGAAGCCACCGAGGGAAGACATGGTCCAGGGGGAGACCGATGGTCGACCTGATCTCGTCACCGTCCGCCTCGACGCCGTACTGCGCGACGACGTGCTGGACCGAGGCCACGATCCCGTCGGCGGAGTCGACCAGAGTCATGTCGAGGTCGAAGCCGATCGAGCGCACCTGGCGAGCCTAGGGGTAACGTCATCCGGTGCCCGCCCGGAGCCTCGCCGACGACCTGCGCGGCCGCAGCGACGACCAGCTCGCGCGGCTGCTGGCTGGGCGTCCCGACCTGCTCCATCCCGTGCCCGCCGACATGACCGCGCTCGCGGCCCGCGCCGGATCCGCCGTCTCGACCTCCCGCGCCCTCGACCGCCTCGACGGGCTGGCGCTCGCGGTGGCGGGGGTCGTCGCAGAGATGGAGCCGTGCGACGCCGGGAGGGTGCTCGCCGCGTTCGACCCGAGACTGGCGGCCGACGCCACCGCGGCCCTGGGGCGCCTGCGCGAGCTCGCCCTGGTCTGGGGGGAGGACGACGCACTGCGCCTCGTGCGGACGGCCCGGGAGTCGCTCTCGGGCTCCGGGACGGTCCGCGCCGAGTGGCCGCCACCCCCGATGCAGACCACCGCGCGCGATCCCCGCGTCGTCGAGCTCACCGCAGGCCAGCATGCCCTGGCGACCGTCCTCGGCATCATCGCGATCGCCGAGGCATGGGCGGACGACGATGCCCCCGCCGTCCTGCGCAAGGGAGGGATGGGGGTGCGCGACCTGGCAACCACTGCACGCACGCTGGACGTCGAGGAGCGCACCGCCGCGCTGTGGATCGAGACGGCGTACGCCGCCCAGCTCATCGGCCGCGACGGCGAGCCCGAGGAGCGCTGGCGCCCGACGACGGCGTACGACGACTGGCATGACGCTCCGCTCGACGAGCAGTGGCTGCGCCTGGCGCGGGCGTGGTGGACGAGCCCGCGTGCACCGGCACTCGCGGGAGCCGAGGCCAACCCCCTGTCCGACGACGTGGAACGACGCGGCCAGCCCCTGCTGCGCGAGCAGGTGGTCGACATCCTGGAGTCCCTGCCCCCCGGCTGCGCCCCTGCGGACGCAGGCGAGGTGACGCGCGCGATCGATGCCCGTGCCCCGCGGCAGGCCAGCCGGCAGCGCAGCGATCAGGTGCTCGCGATCCTGGAGGAGCTCGAGATCCTGGGCTTCACCGGCGGGGGCGGACTGGCCGACATGGGCAGGGCGGCCGCGCAGGACGCGGTGGATGCCCGGTCGACCGTGCGGGCGGCGATGCCCGAGCCCCTCGATCACGTCCTGATCCAGGCGGACCTCACCGCGATCGCCCCGGGGCCACTCCTCCCCGACATCGCTCGCGAACTACGCCTGATGGCGGACGTGGAGAGCACCGGCGGCGCCATCGTGCATCGCTTCAGCGCGGCGTCCGTGCGCCGGGCCCTCGACGCGGGACGCGACGCCCCCGAGATGCTTGAGTTCCTCGCTCGCATCTCGCGGACGCCGATCCCCCAGCCGCTCACCTATCTCGTCGAGGATGCGGCGCGGCGCCATGGCACGGTGCGCGTCGGCATCGCCACCGCCTACGTCCGGTGCGACGACGAGGCAGCCCTCGTCGCACTGATGGCGGACCCACGCGCGCGCGACCTGGGCTGCGTCCGCGTGTCGCCCACGGTTGTCACGCTGGCGGGCCGCGTGGAGGACGCGGTCGCGATCCTGCGCGACCTCGGGTTGCACCCGGTCGCGGAGACCGCCGACGGATCGGTTGCCCATGCCCCCCGACGCCGGGCTCGGGCACCGCGCCGGGGAGCCGGAGCGCCCGTCTCCCGACGCGACGCGACGCCCGCGCTGGTCACGGCTGCCATCGCGACGCTGCGCGCAGGCCAGGCACCCGCCGACGCCCGGGCGATCTCCTCCACGGCAAGCGACGCGCTCGAGCCCATGCCCGCCACCGAGACGATGGCGGTCCTGCGTCGCGCCATCACGGGTTCGCTCACCGTGCGGCTCGACTACGGCGACGCCGAGGGCCTCGTGGATCCGCTGCGCCTGCAGGCCGGCATGCTCACCGCAGTGGATCGCCTCACCGGCGAGGTGCGCACCTACGCCGTGTCGCGCATCGTCGCGGCCGACATCCCCGACCACGTGCACTGATGCGGGCGCCCTGCATCAGCGCAGGTCGATCTCCGCGGACCAGGTCGTGAATTCGGACAGAAGCGCGGGAATCGGCTCGACGCCGATGCCCGGACCGCTGGGAACGCGCAGCCGGCCGTCATCGAGCACGAAGGGCTCGGTGATGTCGACGGCGAAGTAGCGGCTCGAGGCGCTGGTGTCGCCCGGCAGCGTGAAACCGGGCAGGGCAGCCAGGGCGACGTTGGCCGCGCGACCGATGCCCGTCTCCAACATCCCGCCGCACCACACGGGCACTCCCCGCTCCAGGCACACGTCATGGATGGCCTTGGACTCGAGGTAGCCGCCGACGCGTCCGGGCTTGATGTTGATGACGCTCGTTGCGCCGAAAGCGATCGCGGTGTCTGCGGTGGCAACGGAGATGATCGACTCGTCCAGGCACACGGGCGTCGAGATGCGCTCGGCGAGCAGGGCGTGCCCGCGCAGGTCGTCCTCGGGCAGCGGTTGCTCGACCAGGAGCAGGTCGAAGGGGTCCATCGCGGCGAGGACGTCCGCGTCGTCGCGCGTATAGGCCTGATTCGCGTCCGTCTGCATCGGCATGTCCGGCCACGCTTCGCGCACTGCCCGGACAGCATCGACGTCCCAGCCCGGCTCGATCTTGAGCTTGATGCGCCGATAGCCGGCATCGACGTAGGACGCGACCTCCTCGAGGAGCGAATCGATGCTCGAGGGGATGCCTACGGAGACCCCGCAGTCGACCTCCTGCCGGACAGCCCCCAGGTAGTCGGCGAGGGACTGTTCGCGCTGGCGTAGCCAGGCATCGAGCACGGCGGTCTCCAAGGACGCCTTGGCCATCGGGTGGCCCTGGAAGCGACCCAGGCGGCGATGGACCTCGTGCGGGTTGAGCAGCCGGTCGGATAGCACGGCCGGGATGAAGTGCTCGACGAGGACGTCCACTGCGCCGTCGACGTACTCGTAGGAGTAGCCCGGCCAGCCCATCGCGACGCACTCTGCCCAGCCGGACACTCCCTCGCTCACGACCTCGACGAGGAGCACATCGCGTGCCTCCTGGGTGCCGAAGGACGTGCGGAAGGGGCGCACGAGCGGCATGTCGATGCGATGCAGTCGGACCATGTCGATGAGACTCATGGCTTCTCCTCGGGGCTGAGCACGTAGGCGCCGGCACTGGTGACGCTCGACACACGCAGGCCCGCGTCGAAGGCGGTGGTGAGCGCGGCGCGCACGGCGAGGCGCCACTGCAGGCCGAGGTCGGGGTCGGCACGGCGCAGGCTGACGATGTCATCGGGCAGCGAGACGAGGACCGTCTCCCCCGGGTCGGGAAGGTCCGTGAGTCGCGGTCCGGTGTCCCCCACCCGGATGAGTTCCCTGGCCGACCCCAGTGCCGCCGCGTGGTCGGGGATGGGCACGTCGCCGCCGGCGGCGGCGCGAGCCCGCTCGGACTCGACCACCCACCAGGCAACGAGCCGATCCGTCCGATCGCCCGCGTTGATGGCGTCGGTCATGACCCCGTAGAAGTCCGGGTGGTAGTCGCGCACCTCGACCCCCAGCCGGTTGACATTGAGGTGCGCGTTGCGGCGGACGAGGGGATCGAAGGTCCACGAGACGACCGGGATGCCCTGCGTGATCGCCCACTCTCGCTGGTGCTGCTTGATCGCGGTGCCGATGCCGCGATCGCGCATCCCCTCCACGACGGCGGCCATGTGGCTGTGGAGGTAGACGCCGCCCGGCAAGGATGCATCGCGCGCGGGGAAGCCGAGCGCGGCACCGACGACACGATCGCCTTCGTCATCGATCACCACGCTGCAGTACGCGCCCGCGTGCACGAGGGCGCGCAGCAGATTGGGGGTGACCTGGCTGCCCTCCCCGGGCCACACCTGGTCGAAGACCGCCCGCGCGGCCGCCATCGAGTCGGCCTCGTCCGCCACCTCGACGCGCAGGGCCATGGGCGGCACCGTACCGAGGGGGTGCGCCGGGAGACGATGCGGCACCATGGCCCGGTGACCGCCGACCTGCTCGCCGCCGCGCGCGCCCGCCACGACGACCTCATCGACGCCGTGCGCACGCTCGTGGAGGTCGAGTCGCCCTCGGCCGATGTCGAGGCATGCCGCTCCTGCGTGGGCACCGCGGCCGACCTCGTCGAGTCGTGGCTCGGCAGCCCGGCGCGGATCGAAGACCACGAGGGACGACCCGTCCTCCGCTGGGGCCCCGACCGCCCGCGGGTGCTCCTGCTTGGCCACCTGGACACGGTGTGGCCCGTCGGCACCCTCGCCCGAATCCCCTGGACGGTCGACGGCGACCGCATGCGCGGGCCAGGAGTCTTCGACATGAAGACCGGCGTCGTGCAGGCCATCGGCGCGATCTCGCTCCTCGACGACTCCGCCGGAGTCGGCCTGCTGCTCACGACCGACGAGGAGATCGGATCCGGATGCTCCCGCGCGGTGATCGAGCATGCCGCGCGCGATGCCGAGGCGGTGCTCGTGCTCGAGCCCTCGGTCGAGGGCGAGCTCAAGACCGCGCGCAAGGGCACGTCGTGGTACGTCGTGCAGATCACGGGGCGGGCGGCGCATGCGGGGCTGGACCCCGAGCGCGGCATCAACGCCCTCGTCGAGGCTGCCTCGCTCGTGAGCGACGCGGTGACGTGGGCCAAGCCCGAGGGCGGCACGACCGTGACGCCCACGACGGCTCGAGCTGGAGTGACCGACAACACCGTCCCCGACCAGGCCGTCGTCGGCATCGACGTGCGGGCCTGGTCGGCAGAGGAGCAGCAGCGGGTCGATGACCTAGCCCGCGCGTGGCGGCCCGCCCACCCGGAGGCGTCCGTCGCCATCATCGGCGGCGGCATCAACCGGCCCGCCATGGAGGAGTCGGCCGGCGCAGGCCTGGCCCGACTCGCACAGGGGTGCGCCATGACCCTGGGCATCGGCCCCATCGGGTCGCGGGCGGTGGGCGGAGCGAGCGACGGCAACTTCACCGCAGCCATGGGCATCCCCACGCTCGACGGACTGGGTGCCGTCGGCGACGGCGCTCACGCCGAGCACGAGTGGGCGAGTGCGCGCGCGGTGCCCGAGCGCACGGCTCTCGTGGCCGCCGTCGTCTCGGCAGTCCTGGCCGGGGAGAGCGCGTGACCGACGGTCCCCTGATCGTCCAGAGCGACAAGACGCTGCTGCTCGAGGTCGATCATCCCGCGGCCGACGAGGCGCGCCGCGCCATCGCGCCCTTCGCCGAGTTGGAGCGCGCCCCGGAGCACATCCACACCTATCGCGTGACCCCGCTTGCCCTGTGGAACGCCCGCGCCGCCGGACACGATGCGGAGCAGGTCGTCGACATCCTCCTCAGCTACTCCCGCTACGCCGTCCCGCATGCCCTGCTCGTCGACATCGCCGAGACGATGGACCGCTACGGCCGACTCACGATCGCCAAGCATCCCGCTCACGGCCTGGTGCTGAGCACGACCGACCGGCCCGTGCTGGAGGAAGTGCTGCGCAGCAAGAAGGTCGCACCCCTGGTGGGGGCGCGCATCGACGACGACACGGTGCTGGTCCATCCGAGCGAGCGCGGGCACCTCAAGCAGGTGCTGCTCACCCTCGGCTGGCCCGCGGAAGACCTCGCGGGCTACGTCGACGGCGAGCATCACCCCATCGAGCTGGCGGAGGACGGCTGGGAACTGCGCCCCTACCAGCGCGATGCGGCAGAAGGATTCTGGGCGGGCGGCTCAGGAGTCGTCGTGCTCCCCTGCGGGGCGGGCAAGACGATCGTCGGCGCGGCGGCCATGGCCCGGGCGCAGGCGACGACGCTCATCCTCGTCACCAACACCGTCTCCGCGCGGCAGTGGAAGGCCGAGCTGCTCGCGCGCACCAACCTCACGGAGGACGAGATCGGCGAGTACTCCGGTGCTCGCAAGGAGATCCGGCCCGTGACGATCGCGACGTACCAGGTGATGACGACGAAGCGCAAGGGCGTCTTCCCGCACCTCGAGGTCTTCGACACGCGCGACTGGGGACTCATCATCTACGACGAGGTGCACCTGCTGCCCGCTCCGATCTTCCGCTTCACGGCCGACATCCAGTCGCGACGCAGGCTGGGCCTCACGGCGACCCTCATCCGCGAGGATGGCCGCGAGGGCGATGTCTTCACCCTTATCGGCCCCAAGAGGTACGACGCCCCGTGGAAGGAGGTCGAGGCGCAGGGCTGGATCGCACCGGCGGAGTGTGTCGAGGTGCGGGTGACGCTTCCGGACTCCGAGCGACTCGTCTATGCGACCGCAGAGCCGGACGAGCGCTACCGTCTCGCTTCGACAACGGCCGAGAAGACGCGTCTGGTCGAGCAGCTCATCGAGCGCCATGCCGACGAGCAGGTCCTCGTCATCGGGCAGTACCTGGACCAGCTCGCCGAGATCGCCGAGCATGTCGGTGCACCGACCATCACGGGCGAGACAGGCGTCAAGGAGCGTGAGCGCCTCTTCGAGGCCTTCCGGCGAGGGGAGGAGCGCGTGCTCGTCGTGAGCAAGGTCGCCAACTTCTCTGTCGACCTCCCTGAGGCCTCCGTCGCCATCCAGGTGAGCGGGTCCTTCGGCTCCCGGCAGGAGGAGGCTCAGCGGCTCGGACGCCTGCTGCGCCCCAAGGCCGACGGACGCCGCGCGCGCTTCTACACCGTCGTCTCCCGGGACACCGTCGATGCCGACTTCGCGCACAACCGACAGCGCTTCCTCGCCGAACAGGGCTACGCCTACCGCATCGTCGACGCCGAGGAGATCGACGCCATAGAGGAGCTGGGGTGAACGACGATACGGTCACCGGGACTGCTCACCGGCAGCGCCTCGCAGAGACCACGATGGCGATCTACGCCGCAATCACGCTGCTCGGCGTCATCGCGGCGGCCAGTTGGAAGGGCATCTTCGTCGACGAGCTCGAGCTCGTCGTCATCATCATCGCGACGACGATCACCGTCGCGGTCGCGCACCTGTGGGCGGCGGCCGCGGCTCACCGACTGGTCGCGCGCTCACCCCTGTCCAGGGACGACTGGCGCGAGGAGGGCCGGCTGTTCTTGTCGGTCCTCGTCATCGGCGGCCTCGCCGTCGCGGCGTTCCTCTTCGCCCAGCTCATCGGCCTTCAGCTTGCAGGGTCGGTCGCCGTGACGTTGCTCATGCTCGTCGCCGTGCTCTTCGTCGTCGGAGTCGTGGGCGGCCGGCGCGAGGAGCGGACGTGGCTCAGGTCGCTCGGCCTCGGCTTGGTCGATGCCTCGATCGGCATCGTGATCCTGCTCGTCAAGGTCACGCTGGGCGCTTAGCCGCCCGTTGCTGCCTAGCCCGCGCGCAGTCCCACGGTGCCGTCGAGGCTGAAGGTGATGCTCGAGATCCCGCTCAGCCCCGGGACCGGGATAGAGATGTCGTTCATCGTGACGGTGCCGCCGAGCAGCAGACGGCTGGGGTCGTCACCCGGCTGAGGGGTCGCCTCGACGGACATGGGCACATCGACCTGCCCCGCGCGCGCATTGCCCGACACATTCCACGGATGGCTCGCCGCCGAGCCCTCGGCCTCGAAGATGAGCAGGTCGCCGTCGAAGCGCTTGACGAGCGCACGGGCTGCGCCCTGCATGAGGAAGTTCGACGCCTTCAGCTTCTCCAGTGACATCTCGATGCGCAGCCGGACGGAGGACTTCGCCACGTGCAGGCCGCCGCCCGTCACCGGCGCGCTCACCTCGAGGGACGAGGGGAAGTCGTGGGTCTGCAGGGTGATGGGGCTGCCGGGCTCGATGGTCCAGGTGCCAGAGTTGGTCGTCACGGGCGCAAGCCTGCCACGCCTCCTCTCTGAGGGGACGGACTAGCCCCGCACTCGGGTGTTGCCCGGGTCGTAGAACGGCTTTCGACTCGTGGTCGCGGCATGCCTGACGCCGCGCACGCGCACGCTCACGCCACCGTCCTCGAGATCGACTTCGGCCGACACCTGGGCGATGCCCACCGACCGGCCGAGGCTGTAGCCGAACGCAGCACTGGTGAGGCGGCCTACAGGCTCCGCGCCGACGTACACCGTCTCCTCGCCCCAAAGCCGCACCTGCGGGTCATCGACACTGAGGTGGACCGCGCGCATCGAAGGTGGCTTGGATGCACGAGCCGCAAGGGCCCGCCGGCCGGTGAAGTCCGCGTCCTTGCCCCACGCGACAGCGAAGCCGAGCCCTGTCGCATCGGGAACATCATTCGGTCCCATGTCGTGACCCAGGTGGCGATATCCCTTCTCGAGACGCAGCGAGTCCAGGGCGAGATACCCCGCCATGCCGACTCCGAGATCATCGCCGGCCGCGAGGAGCGCATCCACGATGTTGACGGCGAGATCAGCGTCGCAGTAGATCTCGTAGCCGAGTTCGCCGGTGAAGCTCACCCTGAGGGCGTAGGCGTAGCCGTCTGCGATCTCCACCCGTCGGCCGGAGAAGTAGGGGTGGGCCCCACTCGACCAGTCCTGCGGCGAAACACGAGCAAGGATCTCGCGCGAGAGGGGGCCGAAGACGCCCAGCACAGCCGTGGCGTTCGTCATGTCGGTGGATACCGCCCCGTGGACTGCTGCGTGACGTCGCAGATGCGCTTCCATGCGCTGCCGACTCGACGAAGGCGTGACGACGAGGAAGCGGTCAGAAGCCAGGCGTGTGATGGTGCCGTCCGCCTCGATACCACCAGCCTCGTTGAGGAAGAGGGTGTACGTCGCTCGGTCGATGGGGAGGTCGACATCACCGGTCGCGGCGTGCTGGAGCGCCGCCAAGGCCTCGTCACCGGCCACCTCGAACTTGGCGAAGCCACTCAGATCGATCAGGCCGACTGCCTCACGAACGACCATGTGCTCACGGCCGACGACGTCATGCCAGCCGGGCCTTCGATAGTCATACGCCTCCTCAAGCTCGGGACCGCCGTACCAGAGCGGACGCTCGAGACCGTTGAGCTCACCCATGACGGCTCCGAGCTCCACGTGTCGGGTGTGCAGGGGGGTGCGGCGTACGCCCCGTGCCGTCTGGGACTGGTAGCCCGGCCAGTGCATGGCGTACAGCCGCCCGAGGCTCTCGCGGGTCCGCGCGTGCAGGTAACGGCGGTTGGCCTGATGGGCGGAGAATCTCTTGACGTCCACGGCGCTCGAGTCGAAGCCAGGGGCGCCCTGCACGATCCAGCGGGCCGTCTCCCGACCCACCCCCGGCGCATAGATGATGCCCTGGGAATTCATGCCTGCCGCCACGAAGAGGCCGGCGACCTCGGACGTCTCCCCCACGATGAAGGCCGTGTCGGGGGTGAAGCTCTCCGGCGCGTTGACGAAGCGGTCGTAGCCTGCCGACGCTAGCGGAGGCACCGCGCTCTCGGCCGCTGCGCGGATATCGCCGATGTGCTCCCAATCGGGGTCGAAGGTCGCATGCCCGTCTGCGGTGATCCCCGTCGTCGGACGCGGAATCCCACGGGGCTCGAACGCCCCCAGCAGTAGTCGGTCGGCCTCGGGTCGGATGTAGAAGCTGTTGTCCACGTCGCGCAGCACGGGGAGGCCAGAGACGTCGACGCCAAGAGGATTCGAACGAACGTGCACATGCTCAGCGGCATACAGGGGTACGGCGACACCCACCGTCGCAGCCAGGTCGCGCGTCCAAAGTCCACAGGCGAGGACCACCGTGCCCGCAGCTATGGCACCGCGCGAGGTACGGACGCCGATGGCTCGTCCCGCCTCGACATCGATCGAGGTGACGTCGCAGCCTTCGCGCAACGTCACGCCCAGAGCGTGGGCCGCCTTCGCCAGCGCGAGCCCGGCGTAGCCGGGGTTGACGTATCCGTCTCCCGGAAAGTGCAGGCCGGCCACGACATCCTTGGGGTCGAGAAGAGGCCAGAGTCGCTGCGCCTCGGTGGCATCGACCATGCGCGCCTCGATGCCGCAGTGATCCGCGACATCACACGCGTATGCGAGCTCATCGGCTCGCTCCGGTCGCCGCGCGAGGCTCAGCGACCCGGGCGCGGTGAAGCCCACGTCAAGGCCACTGAGATCCCCGAGTGTCGAGTAGAACGCACGGCCGTAGGACGCGAGCTCGGTCAAGGTGATGGTCCCGCGGGCCCCGGCGATGAGTCCGGCCGCGTGCCAGGTGGTCCCACTCGTGAAGGTGTTGCGGTCACACAGGACCACATCGGTCACGCCTTCGAGCGCGAGGTGGTAAGCGATGCTGGAGCCGATGATCCCTCCGCCGACAATGACCACGTCAGCCTTGATCGGCGGCGCCTCTTGGGCGTCGGCGGCGAAGCTGGCGGCCGACAGGGTGCGATCCGCAAGTCTGTCCATGATCAGCGGACTCGCGCCCGCTCAGGGTCGTAGAACGGCGCGAACTGCACAGTGGCCGGGTAGGTAACCCCATTGACGACGACCTCGAAGGTGCCGCTGGCAAGCCAGTCCGCAGTCACGCCATCGGCGTTGTCCACGGTGGCCAGGCCGACGGACGTCCCCAGTGTGTGGCCGAAGCCGCCCACCTGGACGTATCCCACCCAGGCACCGTCTCTGTAGACCGGCTCGCTGCCGTGCAGCAGCGGGGCCGGGTCATCGATACGGATCGGTACGAGCCGACTGGTGCGGTCGCTGCGCAAGCGTTCCAGGGCAGCCCGCCCGCGGAAGTCGGCGGGCTTGTCCCACGCCACCGCGAAGGACAGGCCCGCGGAGACAGGTGTGTCGGTGACGTCGATGTCGACGCCATAGTCGCGATAGGCCTTCTCCAGCCGAAGCCCGTGCATCGCGGCGAGTCCCACGGGTCGGAAGCCGAGGTCTGCGCCGGCGGCCTCGAGCGTCTCCCACACGGAGACGGCCTGATCGCTCGGGATGAGCAGCTCGAAGCCCAGCTCGCCGACGTAGGTGACCCGCAGTGCTGTCACGCGCGAGTAGCCGATCTCGATCTCGCGGGCGGTGAGGTAGGGGAAGGCCACCTCCGAGAGGTCGTCCGGGCTCACGCGCTGCAGGAGCTCGCGTGACTTGGGGCCCTGCACGGTAAGCAAGCAGTACGCCGCCGTCATGTCGGTCACCGTCGCGAACTCCCCCGCGCGCATCTCATCGCGCAGCATCCGTTCCACCCGACGGTGTGTGATGTCGGAGACGATGACCATGAAGCGATCCTCGGCAAGGCGCGTCACGGTGAGATCAGCGAGGATGCCCCCCACGTCGTTGCACCACTGCGTGTAGGTGACCTGGCCCACGGGACCCGCGACGGCATTGGCGCTCAGGCGGTCCAGGATCGCGGAAGCATCGGGGCCCTGCACCAGGAACTTCGACATCAGCGTCATGTCCATCGCACCGACGGCCTCGCGCACGGTGCGATGCTCCTCCGCGACCCACGGGCCCCAGAAGCCTCGGCCCCAGGTCCACGGGATCTCTCGCTCGGGCTCGCCCTCGGGATAGAACCACTCGACGAACTCCCATCCGGCCGAGTCAGCGAAGTGAGCTCGGTGCGCTACCCAGACGTCGTGCAGCGGCGAGCGGCGAATGCCTCGAGCGGTGTGGTTGTGGAAGGTCGGGTAGCCGCCGTCACCGAAGAGCACGCCCAACTGCTCGACGATGCGCTCGGAACGGAAGCGCTGAGAGTTCTCAAAGGGCATACCGCGCTCGATCGTGTAGCCCGCGATGTCCATGGGGCATACGCCGTCGGTGATCCAGCGTGCCATCAGACTGCCCACGCCACCGCCGAGGAGGATGCCGACGGAGTTGAGACCCGCGGCAATCCACAGTCCTTCGACTTCCGGAGCCGGTCCGAGCATGGGCGCGGCATCGGCGGTGAAGCTTTCAGGGCCGCAGAAGAAGGTGCGCACGCCCGCTTCTGACAGGGAAGGAATGCGCTCCATCGCCTTCTCGAGGAAGGGCGTCATGCGCTCCCAGTCGGGAGGGATAGTGCCGAAGGCGAAGTCTTCCGGCGCTCCTTCGGGGTGCCACCCTGCGGCCTCGGGCTCGAAGAGCCCGACGAGCATGCCGCCGCCCTCCTCACGGAAGTAGCCGTAGCAGTCGAGGTCCTCGATGATCGGCAGGTCGCGATGCACGCCCTCCATCGGCTCGGTGAGCAGGTAGTAGTGCTCGGCCGCCTGCAGGGGCACGTCGACGCCTGCCTTAGCGGCGAGTTGGCGAGTCCACAGCCCCGCGGCAAGCACGACGGTGTCGGCGTGCACATCGCCGCGGTCGGTGGTCACGCCCGTGATCCGACTACCGTCGCGGAGGAACCCGGTGACGAGGACGCCCTCGGCGATGGTGGCGCCCCGGGACTTCGCTCCCTTGGCCAGAGCGGTCGCGACTCCGACCGGATCGGCCCGACCCTCGTCGGGGACGTAGGACCCCCCCACGAGGTCGTCGATCTTGGCGAGCGGCCACAACTCGGCGATCCGCTCGGGAGTGACGATCTCATTGGGTACGCCGTACCCAACCTGGAAGTCGCGCTCCCGCACGAGCGTCTCCATGCGCTCCGGCGTCGTAGCGACGGAGAGGTGGCCGACCGGGCGGAAGCCCGTGGAGTGACCGGTCTCCTCCTCGAGTCGCTCGTAGAGGTCGCGGGAGTAGCGGCACATCCACAGCGAGGTCTCATCATGGAAGCCGGCGCTGGTGATGAGACCTGCGGCGTGCCACGTAGTGCCCGCCGTGAGCGCGTGCTTCTCAAGGAGCAGCACGTCGGCGACGCCAAGTTGCGTGAGGTGATAGGCGATCGAGCATCCGATCACGCCGCCCCCCACGATGACGACCTGAGCCCGGGTGGGCAGCGCTTCCACGATTCCTCCACTATCGGGCGCCCGCAGGCGCATGGACCTTGCAGTCGGACTACAGCGTGCTTGCCAGAGAACCGACGTCCGTCGACTCCCCCTGCTTGCGTGTCCATCGACGATAAGCCAGCCAGCCGAGGACGATGACGAGGGCTGAGACGACCAGGATGATCGTCGCCATGGCGTTGAGTGCGGGCGTGGGCGCGGCGCGAGCCGTCTGGTAGATCCGCATGGACGTGGTCTCGGTGGACGCATCCGAGGACAGGTAGCGCACGATCACGAAGTCATCGAGCACGTCGGCGAAGACCAGGATCGAACTCACGAGGATCGCGGGGAAGAGCATCGGCAGGATGATGCGGCGCACCGCCCCCAGGGCACTGGCGCCGAGATCCCGCGCCGCCTCCTCGTAGTGGGAGCCGATCGTGAGCAGTCGGGCCCGGCAGATGACGATCGGATAGGCGAGCTGGAAGGTGACTAGGCCGACGACCTGCGCCCAGGTGCCCAGGCCGAAGGGGGTCGCGAGGTAGGTCACCATGAAGAGCAAGCCGATCGCGAGCGCGATCTCGGGGATGACGAAGGTGATGAGGGCCAGGAAGTTGGCTCCCTGGGGAAGGCGTCCGCGCCACCGATCGAGGGCCAGCGCGAAGAGAACGCCGAGAGGCACGGTGATCATCGTGGCGAGGACCGCGAGCAGCACGGTGTGCGAGAGCGCGTTGCGGATGGACTCGTCGTTGAGCACCGAGCCGGTGGGGTCCCAGGTGTACCAGCGCAGCGAGAAGCCCTGCCATGTGCTGCGTGAGCGACCCTCGTTGAAGGAGAAGAGCACCGTGATCGCGACGGGGACGAGGGCCCACAGCAGGTAGACGGCCGTGATCGCGCCGAGCCCGTAGGCGCGGGCGTCGGAGGTGCCGCGCACGCGCCGGCGACGACCGCCGCGAGACTCCTCGAGGATCGCCTCCGCAGGCGCAGCGGACACGGTCATGACCGCACCTCCGCTCGGGCATTGCTGCGCGTGTAGAGGATCATCGGGATGAGCAGCACCAGCAGCACGAGGATGAGCAGGGCCCCGGCCTGTCCCGACTGGCCCGGTGTCGCGATGGACAGGTTGATGAGGTTGCCGATCATGGCGGTGTTCGGCGACTTCGACAGCATGTCGGAAGTGAAGTAGTCGCCCATCATCGGCAGAGAGATGAGCAAAGTGCCCGCGACGATGCCGGGCAGGCTCATGGGCAAGATCACGCGCCGGAAGAGGTCGAAGCCGCTGGCACCGAGATCACGTGCGGCCTCGATGAGGCTCGGGCTGATCCGATCGAGAGCGGCGAAGAGAGGAAGCAGCATGTAGGGCACGTAGCCGTAGATGAGGCCCATGACCACGACGTAGGGATTGCCGCTCAGCCAGTTGATCTCCAGGGGCACGACGCCGCCGAGCGTGATGATCGTGTTGACCAGGCCGTCCGGCTGGAGCAGGTTGATCCAGGCGAGCATGCGCATCATGTAGGAGATGAAGAACGGCGCCACCAGCAATGCCAGCACGAGCCCTCGGTACTTCCCGGCATACCGGGCGGTGAAGTAGGCGACCGGGAAGGCGATGAGCAGGCAGGCGACGACTGCGACGGCGACGTAGAGCAACGTCCTCAGGACGGCCGGAAGATAGAAGTTGTCGGGGCCGAAGAGCCGGTCCCACACCACCTGGACCTGGGTGAACTGCCATTCGAGCGGATTCCAGATCGGGACGGGAGACCGGAAGACGGGGTCGACCGTGCCGAACGACACGCAAAGGACGACGTAGAGGGGAACGATGAAGAAGAGGGCGATCCACACCATTGCGGGGAGGCCAAGGATCGGCCAAAGAAACCGCGTGGAGCGATCGCCCACGTCACGCCCCGGCCTTGAACTGCTGCCAGATGGCCTGGTACTCAGCCTCCACCTCGGGCGGCAGTTCGAGGATCGGATAGCCGGCGACGAACCACTCGGGGAGCACAACGGCTTCCTTGAGGTTCTCCGGGATGTATCCGTCGGCCACCATCGTCTGGGGGGTGAGCATCTTCAGGGGCGGCTGGTAGCCGTTCCACGAGAGGTTGGCCAGGGATGCCTCATTGGTCAGCATGTAATTGAGGAAGTGGTGGGCGAGGACAGGGTTTTCGCCACCCTTGAGGATGCAAATGAAGTCGTTGTTGACGAGGCCGAGGCCGTCCTGGGGGAACCAGTAGCGCAGAGTGGAGGCGTCGACGTCCTGGGGCAGGTAGTTGATCGCAGCAAGCATGTCGCCGGACCATGCCTGCGAGAGGCTCATGACGCCTTCGGGGATGTCGGTGTAGCCGGTGATCGTCACGCGCGGCTGACTCAGGGAGAGCATCTCGAGCATGGCATCGCGGGCAGCGCCGAGGACTGCGGGATCAGCGGTGTTGACGTCGACACCGCCGTCACGAAGGATCGTCATGCCGATGACCTCGCGATCGTCGTCGAGCACCGCGACTTCCCCGGCGTACTTGGAGTCCCAGAAGACGTCGTAGGGGTTGGGGCGTGCACCGATGTCCTCGGGGATGAGGTCAGCGCGCCAGCCAATGCCCGTCGTGTAGATCGTGTAGGGAACGGTGTACTGCCACTCGAGATCGTAGAACGGGTTCTGGAATTCCTCCCAGATGTTGGCGGCCATGTTGGGGATGTAGTCGTGGTTCAGCGGACGGATGAGATCGCCGTAGACCAGGCGCCCCATGAAGTTGTAGGACAGGAAGGTGAGGTCGAAGGGCACGCTGCCGCTGCGGATCTTGGTGATGGCCTCGGGATAGTCGTTGAACGTCGAGAGTTCGATCGTGACGTTGTAGTCGGCGTACTCCTTCTCAAATCCCTTGAGGACGCCCTTGTCGATGTAGTCGGGGTAGTTGTAGATGCGCAGTGTCGCGTTGGCCTCGGGCTCCAGGCCCGACGCGATCGGCTCATTGCCGGGATTGATCGGCCACTTGATCGGGTTCTGGGGCGAGGCGATGGGAATCCCGCCCGGGCTCGGTGCTGCGGAGCCCGAGGCTGAGCCGCCAGCCGAGGTCGCGCCCGTCGGGCCGCTCAGGGGTTGGTCGCGAGCGCACGCCGCGAGGGCCCAGGCGCCTGGAAGCGCGAGCGCGGACGTCTGCAAGAGGCGCCGGCGCGAGACAGGGCGGCGGGGGGACCCGGACATGGCAATTCCTCGACTTCCCTCGGCTGCGTCGGACAATGCCTAGACTGAATCACCGGTCAGCATTTCGCAAGGACTTCGCCAAACTCGCAGGAGGATCGCGTGTTCCACGCATACGAGGACTCACGAAGGTGAACGGCGGTAGCGTCTCGGTCGTTGCACTCTTCAAGTCCTACGGCGAGGTGCCTGCCGTGCGCGGAATCGACCTCGATATCGCGGCAGGAGAGTTCTTCAGCCTGCTGGGGCCTTCCGGGTGCGGCAAGACCACCACCTTGCGCATGATCGCGGGGTTCGAGACCCCCACGTCAGGCGAGATTCGCATCGACGGCTCCGACGTATCCCGAATCCCGGCGAACGACAGACCGATTAACACCGTCTTCCAGAACTACGCGCTCTTCCCCTTCATGTCCGTGGAGGACAACGTCGCCTTCGGCCTGCGCTACCAGAAGGTCGGCAAGGCCGACGCCAAGCGCAAGGTGGGCGAGGCGCTCGAGATGGTCCGCATGGGGCAGTACGCCAAGCGCCGGCCCGGGCAGCTGTCGGGCGGTCAGCAGCAGCGCGTGGCGCTCGCCCGCGCCATCGTGCTCGGCCCGCGCGTCCTACTCCTCGATGAGCCTCTCGGTGCCCTCGATGCGAAACTGCGCAAGACGCTGCAGATCGAGCTCAAGTCGCTGCAGGAGTCGCTCGGGATCACCTTCATCTACGTCACGCATGATCAGGAGGAAGCCCTCACGATGTCCGACCGCATGGCGGTCATGGCGGGTGGACTCATCGAGCAGATCGGCACACCTGCGGACGTCTACGACTCTCCCGCGACCGCCTACGTCGCGGACTTCCTCGGCAGTGCCAACGTCCTCGATGTCGAGGTCGCCGGGCCTGCGGGCGAGGACCGGACCACCATCCGTGTCGGCGGCGAGACGCTCACCTGCCGCGGCAGCGCGCCTGCGGACAGCGACGTACGGCTCGTGATCCGACCCGAGAGGCTGCTGCTCGAGGCGACGGACGAAGAAGCGGGCACCCTGAGCGGCACTGTCGTGCGCGCCGTCTACCAGGGAGCAACCACTGACATCATCGTCGCGCTCGCCGACGGCTCTGAACTCGTCGTGCGTCGACCCAGCGAGCGCGCCGGTCAGCACGCGGCCGGCGATCAGGTGACGGTGCACTGTCGAGCTGACGCCATGCGACTGCTCCCCGTCGGAGCGCTGGCCGACTAGGCGCTGGGCGACTAGGCGCTGGCCGACTCCTGCACAGCGGCAAGCGGCTGCCCGAGGTAGCCGCGCGCGATCATGGTCACGAACTGGTAGATCGCGTCCTCGTCAGGAGATAGCGGCCCCGGCTCGGCGAAGCCGCTGTCCATGCCGCGCTGCACCGACTCGCAGGCACCCCAGTCCTCACGATTAGTGATGTCCCAGAAGTCCATGGCGTACGCCGGACTGAAGTCAGGCTTCTCCAAGGCCTCGGGCGGGAAGGCCCACTGGCACTCGACCCATGTCTCGCGTGCGGACAGCGGCACCATGCGGTGCGTCATGACGTAGTCGGGATGAAGGCTCACCAGCAGGTTGGGGAAGATGCCGATGTAGTCGATGCGACGCTTCTCGATGTCATTGAGGCCCGGGATGAAGACACCGTCGCTGTGGCCATCGAGTGACATCGTCACGGCATGCGGGCGCAGGTCCTGCCAGCCACCTACCCACACGCCAGCGGAAGGCGCCCAGTTCTCGCCGCTCTCCGGCGGACTCACCTGGCACAGCTCCGGGTGGATCGACGAGCAGTGATAGCACTCCTGGTAGTTCTCGATGATGATCTTCCAGTTGGCCTGGATGACGTACTCGTGGCGGCCTTGCACGACGAGCCGCTCGGGGGCGTACTGGGCAATGCGCTCCTCGAGGCCGGCCACGTGCCGCGCCAACGGGCCGGCGAGCCCTGAGATGTCGAGGAAGATCCAGCCGTGCCACTCCTCCACAGTGATCGGGCGGAGTGGGAAGTCGGCCATGTCGAAGTTGCCGAAGCCGCCGTAGCCCGCCGCACTGAAGAGCTCGCCGTCGAGCTTGTAGGACCAGGAGTGGTAGGGGCACGTGATGGCGCGCGCCTTGGTCGAGGACCCGCATGGCAGGATCTCGTGACCGCGGTGCCTGCAAACATTGGCGAAGGCACTCAGCGCGCCGTCCTGTCCGCGGACGAGTAGCACGGAGGTATCGCCCACCTTGTCGGCGCGCTGCATACCGGGCTCCGCGATCTCGTCGCTGCGCCCAATGCACTGCCAGCCACGGAAGAAGTGCTGCTGCTCCCAGGCGAAGACGTCATCGGAGGTGTAGGCCGCGACCGGCAGCATGCGACTCTCCCCGAAGGGGGCGAGCGTGCGCGCGAGCTGGTCGGCGGGCAGGGGCGCAGGGGTGAACGAGGGGGCCATGGCCGGCATCCTAAGGCCGGCACGAGTCCGGCTCCAAGCGACTCCGGGGCCGTTGCAGGCGCGTCGCAGGCCTGTCATCCCTGCAATCGATTGCGCAATCGATTGCACTACCGACCCTGCCGCACCCCGCTAATCGATGACGGCATCCACCGCGACACAGCCCGTGCGCCCCACGATGAGGGGGTTCACCTCGATGAGGGACAGGCCCTCGGCCACGAGCAGTTCGCCGACGCGACTCGCCGCCACGCACAGCCCGTCAATGTCGTACGCCGCTCCTCCGCGGGATCCCACAAGGACGGCATATGCCCGCAGTCCCTCGATCGCTGCGCGCACGCGCTCGGCAGACGCGGGCAGTGGGATGCATGCCACGTCGGCGAGCGCCTCGGTCCACACTCCTCCCAGTCCCACGGTCAGCGTGGGCACGACACCCTCGCGGCGCGCCGCCACGATGCACTCGGGTCCGGGGTCAGCCATGGCCTCGACCAGCAGGCTTGCACCCGCGGCGAGACCCAGGATGCGTGAAGCCTCCCGTGCCACGGCATCGGCGTCGTGGAGACCAACCGCCACGCCGCCCATGTCGCTCTTGTGGATGACCCCCTCGGCGAGGATCTTGAGCGCAACCGGATAGTCCAGAGCTTCCGCCGCGGCAACCGCCTCACCCGCTGTGGCCACGACCTGACCTGCCGGCACCCCGATCCCGTATGTCGCGAGCAGGGCCTTGGCACCAGCCTCGTCAAGTGAGCGCGGGCGGGGATCCGACGCACGCACAGACGCCATGCCGCGCAGGCGGCCGCTGTCCGCCGGCGGGGACTGAAGCACCCGGAGTGCACGCAGCGCACTGTCGAGTCCCGCGACCGCTCCCGGGGCGGCCTGGCCGGGGGTCGTCGCGACTACGAGCGTGTCGATCCCGGCGCGCTCGCCACCGAGCACGCCCCCCGCTCGGGTAGCGCGCCACTCGGCCAGGGGACCGGGGGGCAGCACGGGGGGCTCGTCCTGGACATAGACGAGATGGCCCACGTGCGGATCACGGCCCACCGTCTCCGCGAGCGCGGCGATGGCCTCGGTGTCCGCCCAGACGAGCGCGGTGTGGTCGAGGGGATTGGCGACGGTCGCCGCAGGGGGCAGGAGCTCGCGGAGCCGCTCCTGTGTCGGTGGCGTGAAGTCCGCGAGGGTCACGCCGAGGTCATGTGCCAGGTCCGCGGCGATAGCCGCGTCACCGCCTGAGCAGGTGAGGAACGCCGCGCCACGCGCATCGCGTCGACCGAGCGCGAGGGCACGGGCAGTTTCGAGCAACTCCAGCGGCTGCGTCACCATGACGGCCCCCGCCTCGGCGATCATCGCAGCGAAGACGGCCTGATCCCCGACGAGTGCCGCGGTATGCGCAGCCCCGACTGCCGCCCCTCGGTCGCTGCGACCGGCCTTGAGCACGACGACGCGCACGTCGCGCTCGGCGCATCGGGCTAGGGCCTCGCACCACGCAGCGCCGTCGCCGTCACCCTCGACGTAGAGCGCGACCGCACGGACTCCCTCGAGCAACGCGATCTCGCCAAGCATCGTCGGCGTGTCGATCACGGCTGCGTTGCCCACCGAGACGACCGTGTGCAGGCCCTCCCCGGACCGATGGGCCATGCCGACCACGCCGATGTTGCCGCTGTCGGAGATGAGCGCCACGCCCCCGGGGACGTCGGGCAGCGTCACGGCGTCGCCCCACAGCGGGGCGCGGGCGGGGACGCTCACGAGGCCATTGCCGTTGGGGCCGATCACGGGCATGTTCGCCGCAGCGGCGACGAGCGCATCCTGGAGGTCGGGGCGACCACCCTCGGCGAAGCCCGCGGCATAGGCGATGACTCCGCCACACCCGAGGAGTGCGGCCTGTTCGACGTAGTCGGCCACGGTGTCGGCCGGAGTCGCCACGACGACGGCATCGACCGGTCCGGCATCGGCCAGGGTCGGCACGCAGGGCACGCCCGCGGCGGTCGCGCGCGTCGGGTGCACCCCGATCACGTCGCCGCTGAAGCCGGCGCGCGCAAGGTTGAGAAGAGTCGTGTGGGCGTAGGTGCCCTCGCGGTCGGTCGCGCCCACCACGGCAACGCTCCGTGGTGCGAGCAGGCGGCTCAGGTCTGCCATCGCTCGTCGATCACGTGAGCATCGCGCGTACGCCGCGCCGCTCCAGCGAGCGCGCCACGATGATCCGCTGGATCTCGGACGTGCCTTCCCAGATCCGGTCGACTCGCAACTCGCGCCAGAAGCGCTCGGCCGCAGTCGTGCGCATGTAGCCGCGGCCGCCGAAGATCTGCACGGCGCGGTCAGCGCACCTATTGGCCGCCTCTGAGCAGAAGAGCTTGGCCATCGACGCCTTGCCATGGATGAGTTTGGCGTCGCCGCCCGCATCGGCGAGCGCGGCCACCTCGAGCCCGAGCAGTCGTCCCGCCGCAGCGTCGGCGGCGCTGTCGGCGAGGGGGAAACTCACGCCCTGATGGTCGATGAGTCGTGCACCGCCCTGCTCGCGGTGCACGGCCCAGTCGAGGGTCTCCTCGATGAGCCGCTGCATGGCGCCCACGCAGCGCGCGGCGATGCCGAGTCGCTCCTCCATGAACCACATCCGCTGGAGGTCGTCGCCCCGTCCGACTCCCCCGATGATGTCGTCATCGTGGACCACGACATCGGTGAAGCGCAGGGTCGGATGGCCGTGCGGGTAGTTGTGGGTGAAGGGGACGTCGGCGATCGACTCGATGCCGGGCGAGTCCGCTGGCACGGCGAAGAGGGTCGGCAGCTGCTCGCCGTCGACTTCGGCGTACGCCATGACCACGATGACCGCGGCAATGGAGCCGAAGGTGACGAACCACTTCTCGCCGTTGATGACCCAGCGGCCGTCGCCTGTCGGCACGGCGGTCGTGGTCATGCCGGAGGGATCGCTTCCCGCATCCGCCTCGGTGACGGCGTAGGCGTCGTGCAGTTCACCTCGCAGCGCGGGGATGAGCCAGCGCTCCTGCTGCGCGGGGGAAGCGTGCTTCCAGACGTTATAGGCATTGGGGATGTACCACGACACGCCATTGGTCGACCGGCCCAACTGCTCCTCCACGAGGAACCATTCGGTGACGCTCCACCCGTGTCCACCGTGCTCGCGCGCGTGGGGCCCGCCGTGCACGCCGTACTCCATCGACTTCTCGCGGATGAGCGCCTGGGCTTGCTCGGGCAGCGGGCCGCCGGCGAGTTCCGCGGTCACCTCCAGCGGGATGAGCACCTCGTCAACGAATGCCGCAGCCCGCGCCTGCAGGTCGTCGGCGCGTCGGGGGGTATCGGTGCTCATGGCTCTCCCGTGGACTGTCAGGATTGGGCTGTCAGGATGGTGTCGCGCATCAGGCTATCTGAATGAGCGTTCAGCACGTGCGCTTCGGGAGGTCCGTTGGCCAAGGGGACGCTGTCGTCGTCGGATTCGCTGTCGGCGAAGGCCCCTGAGGAGCGCCGCGAGCGCATCCTCCGGGCCACCGTCGACGTCGTGCGCACCCGGGGCTTCGCCGGGGCGCGCGTCTCCGACATCGCCGAGGCCGCGGGCACGTCCCAGGGCCTGGTGCTCTACCACTTCCGCTCCCTCGCCGGCGCTCTCGACGCCGCGCTCACCCTGCTCGAGGATGAGTTCTACGACGACCTCGCTCGCGACCTGCAGGAGCAGGTCGGCCCGGTCGAGCGGCTGCGGCACATGGCCGATCTCGGCGCCGGGCTCGGCCCCGCCGTCGGCGACTGGCGGCTGTGGCTCGAACTGTGGGTGCGCGCGCTCCACGACCCCGACGCCCGCGAGACGCGGGAGTCCCTCGACCGGCGCTGGCGCGCGGCCCTGCGGGAGGTCATCGCCGAGGGCGTGGCCGCCGGCGACTTCGATCCCGTGGACGCCGATGCGGCCGCGATCCGCCTGGCCTCCCTCATGGACGGCCTCGCCATCCAGCTCGCCCTCGAGGACCCGGACATGACCCCCGAGCGCCTGGCCGACCTGTGGTGGGACGCCGCCGTCCTCGAGCTCCGCATGCCGCGCTGACCGTCTGCGCCCGTTCGCGACGTGAATGCGACCGCGACATCTGACGTTCACCCTTGCTGAATGACCGTTCAGGGTGTTACCCTCACCGGAATCCTGAACGACCGATCAGGATCAAGGGATGTGAGACCCATGGACGCTCCCGAGCGTCAGCAGGCAGACGGACGCACCGTCCGCGAGAAGGCTCGCGACCACCTGCTCCTCAACTTCACCGACATGGGCGAGTACGCCGACGCCGGATCCAAGGTCATCGTCCGCGGCGAGGGCTGCGAGGTGGTCAGCGACCACGGACGCCGCTTCATCGACGGCCTCTCCGGACTCTTCTGCACCAACCTCGGTCACTCCTTCGGCGGCGAGGTCGGGGAGGCCGCGGCGCGGCAGCTCCAGACACTCCCCTTCACGCCCGCGTGGTACCTCGCGCACCCGGCGGCCGCGGAGCTCGCAGACACCCTGGTCGGCCTCGCGGCGCCCCTCGGAATGCAGCGCGCCTACTTCACCAACAGCGGCAGCGAGGCCGTCGAGTCGGCGTGGAAGCTCGTGCGCCAGTGGCACGCGGTCAACGGCGAGCCACAGCGGACCAAGGCGATCGCACGCAAGCTCGCCTACCACGGCACCTCGATGGGTGCGCTGA
>CAZICY010000021.1:0-32431 GCA_964537955.1 uncultured Actinomyces sp.
TCGGTGCCGCCACCGGGCTCGGTGAGGCCGAAGGCACCGAGCATCTCGCCGGTGACGAGCCGGGGCAGCCACTCGCGCTTTTGCTCCTGCGTGCCGAAGCGGTAGATCGGCATCGCACCCAGGCTCACCGCGGCCTCGAGGGTGATGGCGACCGAGGAGTCGACGCGCGCGATCTCCTCGAGCGCGAGGCACAGGGCGAAGTAGTCGCCGCCCATGCCGCCGTACTCCTCGGGGAAGGGCAGGCCGAAGAGGCCCATCTCCCCCATCTGCCGCACGATGTCGTAGGGGAAGGCATGCGCCTCGTAGAAGTCGCCGATCACCGGCGCGATGACGTCCTGGGCGAACGCCGCGACCGACTTCTGCAGGTCGACGTATTCACTGGGCAGGCGGTGATCGATCACGTGTCCTCCTTCGGGGTGCGCGCACGTACGACGCGCGACGGACTTGGGCGGCCAAGACGATCCTCGAGCCACCGGCTGGTCGAGACGAGGGCCTCGAGGTCGACGCCATGCGCGATGCCGAGGCCATCGAGCATGTAGACGAGGTCCTCGGTCGCGAGATTGCCGGTTGCCGCGCGCGCATAGGGGCAGCCCCCGAGGCCGCCCGCGGAGGCGTCGAGCGTGGTGATGCCCTCGCGCAGGGCAGCGAGCGTGTTGGCGAGCGCCTGGCCGTAGGTGTCGTGGAAGTGCACGCCGATCTCGCCCGTGGGCACGCGGGCCGCGACGAGTCGGCGCACGAGATCGGCCACCTGGCCGGGCGTCGCGACGCCGATGGTGTCGCCGAGGCTGATGGCGTCGCAGCCGAGATCGCGCAGGCGGGCCACGGCGGTGACGACCTGCTCGGCGGGCACCGCGCCCTCCCAGGGGTCGCCGAAGCACATGGAGAGGTAGCCGCGCACGGGCAGGCCCTGCTCTCGGGCGCGTGCGACGACAGGGGCGAACATCTCCCACTGGGCGTCGTATCCCTGGCCGAGATTGCGCTGGGCGAAGGTCTCGGTCGCGCTGGCGAAGACCGCGATGTCGGTGGCCTGCGCATCAAGGGCCGAATCGAGGCCGCGCAGGTTGGGGACGAGCACGGGGTAGCGCACGCCGTCGCGACGAGTGATGCCGGCCATGACCTCGCGGGCATCAGCGAGCTGAGGCACACGGTCGGGGCGCACGAAACTCGTCGCCTCGATGACGCCGAGTCCAGCGTCGGCGAGCCGGTCGATGAACTCGATCTTGGTCGCGGTGTCGATGACCCCGGGCTCGTTCTGCAGGCCGTCGCGGGGGCCGACCTCCCAGATGGTCACGCGCGCGGGCAGGGAGGGATCGCGCACGACCATGGGCAGGGTCACGGCACCTCCTCCAACTGCAGCTCCACGAGCACCGCGTCGAGCGGCACGCGAGCCCCCGGTGATGCGGCCACCGATGTCACTGTGCCACGCCCGGGAGCGCGGACGGTGTGCTCCATCTTCATGGCCTCGACCACGGCGAGCGCGGCACCCTCCTCGACGACGTCGCCGACACCCACACTCACGGCGATGACCGCGCCCGGCATGGGGCTGCGGGCCGCCCAGTGGCCCGCCAGTCGCGCGTCGGCCGCACGCGCCAGGCGGCGATCACGGGGGCGCCTGGCCTCCAGGCGGTGATGGCGCCCCTCGGCATGCAGCCAGAGGCGATCGCCGTCGAACTCCGCCGCGTCGACGAAGCCCGCAGTCGCTGCCTCGCCGTCGACGGCGACCGCGATGCCATCGGCGTCCACGGACAGCGCCACGTCATGCCCCGACACGTCCCAGCGCTGCTCCGCTGGGGCACCGAGCCGCCACGAGTCCCCTGCCTGCCAGAGGTCGTCGAACACAGGAGGAGCCAGCGCGGTTGCTGCACCGGCGATCATCTCGACGCTCGGCTCGACCTCCCGGGGCGCGCGACCATCGAGCAGGGACGTGTCCATGTCGCCGCTGCGGACACGCTCGTCGTCGAGCAGGTCGGCAAGGTCGTCGATATTGGTGGTGACGCCCAGGCACACGGTCTCCTGCAGCGCGCGCCGCAGGCCCGTGATCGCCTCATCCCGAGTGTCCGCATGCACGATGACCTTGGCGAGCATCGGGTCGTAGAACGACGTGACGCGCGAGCCAGTCGCGATGCCGGCGTCGACGCGTGCCTGCGACGGCGTGCGCCACACCCGGACCTCGCCGCCGGTCGGGAGGTAGCCCCGGAGGGGATCCTCGGCGTAGATCCGTGCCTCGACGGCGTGCCCGCGCAGCGCGATGTCCTCCTGGCGCACGGCGAGGCGCTCGCCGGCCGCGACGCGCAGCTGCTGCTCCACGAGGTCGAGGCCGGTGATCTCCTCCGTCACGGGGTGCTCGACCTGAAGCCGGGTGTTCATCTCGAGGAAGGCGAAGTCACCCGGACGGGCCGAGGGCACGACGTACTCCACCGTGCCGGCGTTGACGTAGCCCACGCTGCGGGCCAGCGCCACGGCGGACGCGCACAGCGCCTGCCGCGTGGCCTCGTCGAGCAGGGCGGATGGGGCCTCCTCGATGACCTTCTGGTGGCGGCGCTGCAGGGTGCACTCGCGCTCCCCGAGGTGCAGGACGGTGCCGTGGGCATCGCCGAGCACCTGCACCTCGATGTGACGCGGGGCTTCGACGTAGCGCTCCACGAGCAGGCGGTCATCGCCGAAGGCGGCGAGTGACTCCCGTCGCGCGCTGGCGATGGCAGCCTCGACGTCATCGCCGTGGCGGATGACGCGCATGCCCTTGCCCCCGCCGCCGGCCGCGGGTTTGAGCAGGGCGGGCCGGCCGATCTGGTCGACCGCGGCGATGACGGCAGCATCGTCCATGGACGCGTCGTGGCGACCTGGCACCACCGGCACGCCGGCAGCGATGGCGGCTTGTTTCGCCGCGATCTTGTCGCCCATCGCCTCGATGACCTGCGGACCAGGACCGATGAAGACCAGTCCCGCTTCCTGGCAGGCCCGGGCGAAGGCAGCGTTCTCCGACAGGAAGCCGTAGCCGGGGTGCACCGCCTGGGCGCCGGACGCCAGGGCGGCCTCGATCACCCGGTCGATGTCCAGGTAGCTCTCGCGCGCGGGCGGCGGCCCCAGGCGCACGGCGGCATCGGCCAGCAGGACGTGCGGGGCTGTCGCGTCAGCGTCGCTGTAGACGGACACCGACGACACACCGAGCCGCTGCAGGGTGCGCAGGATGCGGACGGCAATCTCCCCGCGATTGGCCACGAGCACGCGATCGAACATCGCTCACATCCGGAAGACGCCGTAGCGGACCGGGGGGAGCGGTGCGTGCCGCGCTGCCTCGAGCGCCAGGCCGAGCAAGCGGCGCGTTTCGCGCGGGTCGATGATGCCGTCGTCCCACAGACGGGCCGTGGCGTAGTAGGGAGACCCTTGCGTCTCGTACTGCTCGCGGATGGGCTCGGCGAACGCCGCCTCGGCCTCCGCCGGCCACTCCTCGCCGCGCGCCTCGGCCTGGTCGCGGCGGATGGTCGACAGGACCGCTGCCGCCTGCTCGCCGCCCATGACCGAGATGCGGGCATTGGGCCACATCCACAGGAAGCGTGGCGAGTAGGCCCGACCGCACATGGAGTAGTTGCCGGCCCCGAAGGAGCCGCCGATGACGACGGTGAACTTCGGCACGCGCGCGCACGCGACCGCGGTGACCATCTTGGCCCCGTGCTTGGCGATGCCGCCCGCCTCGTAGTCGCGGCCCACCATGAAGCCGGAGATGTTCTGCAGGAAGACGAGGGGAATCCCCCGCTGGTCGCACAGCTCGATGAAGTGCGCGCCCTTCTGCGCCGACTCCGAGAAGAGGATGCCGTTGTTAGCGATGATCCCGACCGGGTGGCCGTGCAGGCGGGCGAAGGCCGTGACGAGCGTGGTGCCGTACTCCGCCTTGAACTCGGTGTAGTCGCCGCCGTCGACGAGGCACTCGATCACCTCTCGTACGTCGTACGGCGTGCGAGGGTCGACGGGCACGATGTCGAGCAGGTCCTCGATCGGGCGCGATGGGTCACGCGACTCCGCCAGGGTCCAGGCCCCCTCGGGGGCCGGGGGCAGCGTGGCCACGATCTCGCGGACGATCCGCAGCGCGTGGGCGTCGTCGTCGGCGAGGTGGTCCACCACACCCGACGTACGCGCGTGCAGCTCTCCCCCGCCGAGTTCCTCGGCGCTGACCTCCTCGCCTGTGGCGGCCTTCACCAGCGGCGGGCCACCGAGGAAGATCGTGCCCTGACCCCGGACGATGACGGTCTCGTCGCTCATGGCCGGCACGTAGGCGCCGCCCGCGGTGCAGGATCCCAGGACCGCCGCAATCTGCGGGATTCCCATCGCCGACATCGTGGCCTGGTTGTAGAAGATGCGGCCGAAGTGATCCCGGTCGGGGAAGACCTCGTCCTGCATCGGCAGGAAGGCACCGCCGGAGTCGACCAAGTAGATGCAGGGCAGCAGGTTGTCACGCGCGATCTCCTGCGCGCGCAGGTGCTTCTTGACGGTCATGGGGTAGTAGGTGCCGCCCTTGACGGTGGCGTCGTTCGCGATGATCACGCACAGCCGTCCGCTCACCTGGCCGATACCGGCGATGACACCCGCGGCCGGCGCATCTGCGTCGTAGAGGCCCTCGGCCGCGAGCGGGGCGATCTCCAGGAACGCCGTCCCGTCGTCGAGGAGAGCCTCGACGCGATCGCGCGGGAGCAGCTTGCCCCGCTCGAGGTGGCGCTCCCGGGCCGCGTCGGGGCCGCCGCGCGCGGCGCGAGCCCGGCGAGCCGAGAGGTCCTCGAGCAGGGGCGCGAAGGCCGTCACAGCGACTCCGATCGTTGAGTTAACGATCGTTCACTCTACTGCCCCGCGGGGGCGTCGGCAAGGGCGGCCCGCGCCATCCCCCGCAGGAGGGTCGTCATCTCCGGGCGCGAGAGCCGCGCACTGTGGGGGGTGGAGTTGATGAGCCCGAACGCCGCATGCACCGCCGCACGCCCGCGGTCCTCCGTCATGTCAGGGCGCTCGGCCACGAGCGCCTGCACCCACAGGTCGACGTACTGCGCCTGATAGCGCCGGACGGCGCGCCGTTCGTCCTCGGGCACCGCAGCGAGGTCGCGTGCCTGCACGTCGATGAGGTCCGGGTGATCGAGGGCGAAGTCGACATGGAAGGCGATGAGGCCCTCGAGAGATCCGGCTCGCTCACGACCGCCCTCGAGGAGGCGCTGGCTGATGTCGACGAGCATCGCCGACAGGATCGACTCCTTGCCAGGGAAGTAGCGGTAGAGCGCAGGGCCGGAGATCCCGACGGCCGCTCCCAGCTCGTCGATGGACACGCCGTGGAATCCATCGCGCGCGAAGAGCCGAGCCGCGACGGCGAGGATCTCCTCGCGCCGGTCCTCCCGCGTCGACGTCACGAGATCCCGAGGACGTGCACGAGCACCCGGGCCGCGCGTCCCCCTGACTCCAGTGCCACCGATGTCGCGCCGGGCACATCGACATCATCGAGCAGCCGCCGCATGACCTCGGCCTCGGCCGCAGGGTCGTCGTCGCGCCGCCCCGCCGCCGCATGCAGTGCGTCGAGTCGGCCCTCGGCGGCATCGAGCTGGGCCGGATCGAAGTCCCAGGCCTGCCACCAGCGGCGGTCGAGGATCATCAGGCGGATCGCCGCGCCGCGGTGCTCCTTGAGCATGTCGGAGACGAGCACGAGGTTGCCGGTCGACTTCGCCATCTTCTCGCCGCCGATGCGCACCGTGCCCACGCGCATCCAACTGCGCGCGAAGGGAGCGACCCCGGTGGCCGCCTCCGCCTGAGCGGCCTCATAGGCGTGGTGGGGGAAGGCAAGGTCGGCTCCGCCCGCATGGATGTCCAGGCTCGAGCCGTAGGTGTCGATGACCATCGCCGTGCACTCGGCGTGCCAGCCGGGACGGCCCGGGCCCCAGGGACTCGGCCAGGCGGGGTCGGCGCCATGGGACGCACGCCAGACGGGCACGTCCAGCGGCGACTCCTTCGCGCTGTCGTGGATGTCCTCGCCGAACTCCGTCAGCGCCGCCAGGACCTGCGCCTCGGTGAGCCCCGAGGCGGCCACCGCTCCAGCGCCGCGGAAGTAGACGGTGCCGTTGACGGCGTACGCCGCACCGCGATCGAGAAGCGCCTGCGCGAGGCGCACGACGCTGCCGATGTGCTGATGCGCCCGCGGCTCGTGCTCGGGACGGCGCACGCCCAGGTGCGACATGTCGTGGTCGAAGTCGTACTGGTGGATGGCAGCGAACTCGTCGTACGGCGATCCAGCGCGCCGCGCGGCCTCCGTGAGCACGTCGTCGACGTCGGTGATGTTGCGCGTGACGATGGGCTGGAGGTTGGCGTGGCGGAGGGTGCGCACGAGGGCATCCACCCAGACGAAGGTGGCCGCATGGCCGAGGTGGGTGACGTCGTACGGCGTCACGCCGCAGGCATAGATACGCGCGGGACCCACCAGGGGCAGGGGGGCGCCGCCGAGGATCAGGGGCGCGGGCGGAAGCAGGTCGTGGCCCATGCCCGGAGCCTACGCAGGAGTACGGTCGCCACATGGCGCAGTCCCTCGAGGAGCTCGTGCACCCGAGCTGGGTGCCGACCCTGGAGTCGCAGCGCGAGACGCTCGCGGCGCTCGGCGACTTCCTGCGCGCCGAGGGTGCCGCGGGGCGCCCCTGGCTCCCGGCCGGAGACGCGATCCTGCGCGCCTTCGCCACCCCGATCGAGAACATCCGCGTGCTCATCGTCGGCCAGGATCCCTACCCCACCCCGGGGCATCCCATCGGACTGTCCTTCGCCGTCGCACCCGACGTGCGCCCGCTGCCGCGCAGCCTGCAGAACATCTACCGCGAGCTCGTCGACGACCTCGGCGTCGATCGCCCCACGAGCGGCGACCTCACTCCGTGGACGCAGCGCGGCGTGATGCTGCTCAATCGCGTGCTCACGGTGCAGGCCGGCACTCCAGGTAGCCACCGCGGCAAGGGCTGGGAGGCCTTCACCGAGTGCGCGATCCGTGGACTCGTGGACCGTCCTGACGCTCCCCTGGTCGCGATCCTGTGGGGCCGCGATGCCCAGTCGCTCGAGCCGCTACTCGAGGACACCCCCGTGATCGCGAGCGCTCACCCGAGCCCGATGTCCGCCGACCGGGGGTTCTTCGGCTCCCGGCCCTTCAGCAGGGCAAACGACCTACTCGAGGAGCTGGGTGACGACCCGATCGACTGGGCGCTTCCCTAGGAGCGAGCGGCGAGTGCGTCGGCCACCGCGGCGACGAAGCCGTCGACATCGTCGTCGGTGACCTCGATGCTCAGCGCGATGAATCCGCGCGGAGCGACGTACCACCCACGCTCCAACAGGTCGAGGAAGAGCAGCTCGCGCCTGCGGTCGTCGGCCTCGGCGACGTCGGCGGGCGAGTGGATCGGGCCGGGGACGGGGTGGAAGCCGACCATCGAGCCCATCCCCGTGGCGGTCCAGCCGTGCGGAGCCATGACGGACTGCAGCGCTTGGCGGAGCCGGTCCCCGCGCGCGTTGAGCGCATCGAGTCGCTCGTCGTCGAGGACCTGCGTGAGCCCTGCCAGACCTGCGGCCATCGACAGCACGTTGTTGTTGAAAGTGCCCGCGTGCGGAAGCGCACCCGGCTGCGAGGGGTCGAAGCGCGCCATGAGATCCGCTCGACCGCCGAACGCCCCGAAGGACAGGCCGCCACCGAGGTACTTGCCGACGGTGAGCAGGTCAGGCTCGATGTCGTAGAGCGCCGCGGCCCCGCGCGGTGACAGCCGGGAGGTCATCACCTCGTCGAGGATGAGGAGCACGCCGTGTGCCTGCGACTCATCACGCAGGGCGTGGAGGAACTCCCGGGTCGCGGGGATGACACCGCCCGACCCCAGCACCGGCTCGACCACGACGGCAGCGAGCCGGTCGGCGTGCGCGCGGATGGCGGCACGAGCGCCCTCCACGTCGTTGTAGTCAAGGACGACGGCCTCGTAGGGGGCGTTGACCGGTGAGCCGCCACCGCCGAAGTAGAGCAGGCCACCGTGGTAGCCACTGCGCACGACCGCGATGCCCGGACGCCCGGTGACCACCCGCGCGAGGGAGATCGCCATGAGATTGGCCTCGGTGCCGGAGTTGGTGAAGCGGACCAACTCGAGCGCGGGGAATCGATCGACGAGCACCCGCGCAAGGCGCGATTCGTAGACGTTGTGGCCGGCCAGGCTGATGCCGTCATCGAGTGCTGCCCTCACCGCATCGAGGATCGGCTGCTGACTGTGGCCGTAGAGCCCCGCGGTGTACTCCCCCAGCAGGTCGACGTACGCATGGCCGTCCACGTCGACGACGCGCTGCGCGGCACCGCGCGCGATGCGCAGCGGGAAAGGAGGGTGGTAGAGCACCGTGCGGGTGTTGCCACCCGGCATGACCTCGCGCGCCTCGGCGTGCATGGCCGCCCCGACAGGTCGGCGTGAGACGTAGCGCTCGCGCGCCTGCGCCAGTGCCGAGTCGAGGTCGGTCCGCTCGTCGGTCGCCGTCATGGGTCGAAGACTACGCCGATGCGCTCAATCCGCGAGGCCTTCGGGACTTGCGGGGACGTCCACCGCATGCTCACGCAAGGCCTCGATCGGGACGATGCGCAGGGCGGCAGCGTTGGTAGCCGACAAGACCACGGGCGCCGCGGCGCCGTCCCGGTAGGCGTGGAGCCAGCGCGAGGCGCAGACACACCATCGATCACCGGGCTTGAGGCCGGGGAAGCGGTACTCCGGATGCGCCGTGACGAGGTCATTGCCGGTCGCGAGCTGGTGCCCGAGGAACTCCGCCGTGACCACCGCGCACACGGTGTGCGATCCCAGGTCTTCAGGGCCGGTCGAGCAGCACCCGTCTCGGTAGAAGCCGGTGAGCGGATCTCGGCCGCACTCCTCCAGGGGATCGCCTAGCACGTTGAGTGACTCCGTCATGGGGACAGTGTGCCCGGCGGGGAGACACCGGTCGACCCCGCTGAGCACGGGCGGCTCCGCTAGGTTGCCGATATGCGCTTCGCAACGGTGGCGGCAGGACTGGCGCTCATCGCAGGACTCGTCACCGTCCCCGCGGCCCAGGCAGCGGACCCCGCGGCGAGTGCTCCCATCGGACCGGCAGCCACGGGCGCAGCCCCCGCTGCCACCGGCAACGTCTGCCTCGACACCGACATCGCGGCGGCCCTTGCCGGCAAGGCACCGGGAGACCTGCTGGCTGCTCCCCAGGACGTCACCGCCCAATCCGGCCTGGCCTACGGCCGGCTCTTCCGGATCGCCTACGCGACGACGGGAGAGGCCGGATCCGTGGTCGCGTCCTGCGGTCTCGTCGCGCTCCCACCGCGGGCCTCGCTCACGAGCGTCATCGCGTGGGCGCACGGCACGGTCGGGCTGAAGCAGGTCTGCCAGCCCAGCATGAATCCCGCCGGCTTCGTCGCTCCCGTGCCCAGTGGCCCGCAGGATCAGGGAGCCCTGGTGAGCATGCTGCGCTCGGGAGCAGCGGTCACAGCAACGGACTACCCCTCGCAGGGGCTGGGATCCGATCAGCTGCAGCGCTACGTCCTGGGAGTGGCGCAAGGCGTCGCCGTGATCGACTCGGCGCGAGCCATCACCCGCAACCCCGCGGCGTTCGGGCTGGATCCAATCGATCCCACCGCCGACCTGCCCCTCATCGCGTGGGGACACTCACAGGGCGGAGGTGCCGCGCTGTGGGCCGGCCAGATCGCGCAGGAGTACCTCCGGCTCCACGCGGACCGCACGCTTGACCTCGCTGGCGTCGCCGCCCTGGCGCCGGCGACGCAGCTGACGACGTCGCCGGGTCAGCCGGCCAACCTCATCGGCTACCACCTCGGCGATCGCGCGATCTACAACCGCAATCCGGGGGTCGGCTTGCCCTTCCCCATCGGCGCCGTGCTCTTCAGCTTCGTCACCGCGTCCTGGGGCGAGGTCCGGGACGCCACGACCGGACCCCTGCCCTTCGGTCCGACGCCGCGCGTGTCCCCGCAGGCAGTCCTCAGCGCCGACGGCCAGCAGACGGCGCCGGTCGTTGCCGAGTCGTGCCTTGCCGGGCGGGATCTCCTCACCGTGACCCTGGCGACGGCGCGCTATCTCGATCCCAACCGCGCGCGCATGTTCACCTCTCCCTTCGCGGGAGAGCCGATCAACGGCCAGTGGGTGGGCGCCATCGATGCGACATGCGCCAATCCGTCCAGCTATAGCCAGGCGGTCCAGGACTGGTGCGCGTGGATGCAGTTCCACATGCCCGGCCCCTACGGAGTGAACCCCTACTCCAAGGTGCCCGTGGACAACGACGGATCGAAGGTGCCGGTCTATCTCGCGCAAGGTCGCGATGACCGCATCATCTGGTGCGTCGATGACCGGGGCCCGGTGGGTCAGCGCAATTGCCTCACGGCGCAGTACCACGCGTCGATGAAGGCGGAGTACTGTCCGAGGGTCGGGCACCTCGATGTCGACTTCTTCGCCGGAGTCGATCACCTCCAGGTGCCTGCTGCGGCGGCGACGAACACCAAGACGGGTGCGTACGCCGGGTCTCCCCTTGAGCGCTTCGTCACCGGTGCCATCGCGGGCAAGCTCCCCCTCACCTGCACGGTGAGCAACCTGCGGAATCCCCTGACCCGATGAGCACCCGGACGGTCTTCGTGCCGGCAGTGCGACTGGCACGATGGATCGCGGGCTTCGACGAACGCCACGCAGGCGCCACGCACGAGGTCGCATCCGGCGTCCTCCACCTCACCGGGGCGGACGGCGCCACGGCCGTCATCACTCCGGCCTTCCCAGTCGACGCCACGGACACCACGACGTTCGTGACCGCGGTGCAGCAGATCCCCCGCACCGGAGTCATCCTCGTCCGACGCGGCGGGTTCGCAGCGGCTGTCGTCGAGGGAGACGCCGTGATCGCCAGTGGCGTCGGCAAGCGCCACGTCCAGGGGCGCACGGCCGCGGGAGGCTGGTCGCAGCAGCGCTTCGCCCGCAGGCGCGACAAGCAGGTGCACGAGCTGGTCGACGCGGCGACCGACTACGCCGCGCGCGTCATCCTCCCCGCGCTTCCGGTGGACTACCTCGCCACCGGTGGCGACAGGTCACTGGTCGAAGACGTGCTCGCCGATTCTCGCCTTCGAGCGCTCGCTGCTGTCCCGAGGGGACCTCACCTCGACGTACCCGATCCACGCCGCGACGTGGTGGAATCGCTGCCCGAGCGCCTGGCGACACTGCGAATCGACCTCGCAGACCCCTGACCTCGCTACTCTCGCGGCATGCTCGATGACGTCAGCGAGGATCAGCCCGCCCCCAAGGGCGACTCGTCTGAGGATCCGTGGAGCCAGCGCTACTACGACCGCGGCACGCAGGGCTTCGAGCGCGTGGTCCTCTTCAGTGACGCGGTGTACGCGATCAGCCTCACCCTCATCGCCGTGCAGCTGGTGCTCCCCACGCTCAACAGCGTCAACTCCAGCGACGTCGGCCAGGTCATTTCGGAGGGCCTCGGCAACGTCTGGGCCTACGCCTTCACGTTCGTGTGGGTCGCCTTCTATTGGAAGGCCAACCACCGCTTCACGCTGACTCTGCGACGCATGGACAACCTGTACCTCTGGGCGATCCTGGTCTACCTCGGCTTCATCGCGCTCCTGCCGTTCCCCGCCGCACTCCTCGGCGAGGAGTGGGATCCGCGCGCGCTCGCATTCTTCTTCGTCTACATGGCATGCGTCAGCGGCATCGAGGTTGTCCTCCTCATCATCGCGATTCGCGGCGACCTCTTCGCGCGCAGGCTCAGCCTGGTCGAGCGACGGCGATACGTGCTGTCATCGCTTTGCACCGTCTTCGCCGCGCTCGTCGCGGCCCCTCTGGCGTTCGTCACGGCGTACGGCAACTTCATCGCCATCGCGACCATGGTTGTCCTGGCCTTCGGTCTCGGCGCGCTGGTCAGGCACCGCTACCCGCTCGACCGCTAACCGCGCACCCGACGCGCCTGGTCGCCCGGTAGGTCCGTCTCGATCGCGCTCAGTCGAGCAAGGCTAGGCGCCGCCCTGGGAACCAAGGCTCACTGCGCGCGCACGTCAGCCGGAGGGGAACGGAGGGAGCGGGGGCAAGGGCGGAATCGGGGTGATGGTGGACCCGGGGTTGCCGCTCACTCCGGCATTGCCGCCTGCTCCCGCATTGCCACCTGCGCCGCCATTGCCTCCCCTGCCACCAACTCCGGCCGGGCCACCTGCACCGCCGTTGCCACCGACACTGCCGGCGCCGCCGTTGCCGCCATTGCCGCCATTGCCGCCGTTGCCGCCATTGCCGCCGTTGCCGCCATTGCCGCCGAAGCCGCCGGCTCGCGCCGCGTTGCTCAGCCCTGCGTTGCCTCCGTCACCACCTCGGCCGCCGGCGCCGCCGTTGCCGCCGCGACCACCCACGCCATCGGTGCCCGCGCCCCGAGCGACGCCTCCCGCACCGCCGTTGCCTCCGTTACTGCCGGGCCCACCGTGCTCTCCGTGCTCGCCGTCGCCCGAAGCCGCGTGGTCGCCGGACTTCCCTTCCGCTCCGGCCAACCCGTTGCCTCCCGCACCGCCGTTGCCACCGTCGCCACTCAGGAGTCCACCCGAGCCGCCGTTTCCGCCATGGCCTCCGTGGCCACCGACCCCCGCGATGCCGGCCGCTGCGACATCGCTCCTGAGACCAGCGTTGCCCCCGGCTCCGCCGTTGCCGCCGTTGCCGCCAGCACCCCGCAGCAGTCCACCTGATCCACCGTTGCCGCCGTTGCCTCCCAGCGCACCGTTGCCGCCGTTGCCGCCATCGCCAAAGCGTCCAGCGCGTCCGCCGTTGCCACCGTTGCACGCCTCTTCGACGCAGGAGACGCCGGCGTTGCCGCCATTGCCCGCCGCGCCGCCGTACAAGCCAGCATTGCCACCGTCGCCGCCGTTGTGGCCGTGCCCGCCATTGCCCTTGAGCAGGCCGGCGTTGCCACCGTCGCAGACCTCGTCCTCACGGCAGAAGTCAGCGGAGTAGGAGAAGCCATCGCCCGCGATCAGACCGGCATCGGGCTTGGCGGCGGTGCCGTCGCGGAAGAGCACGTCGACGCACTCCGGTGACGTGCTGCGGATGCGCTTGAGGGTGCCTTTGACGCCGCGCGCCTTCGCGGAGCCCGGCTGCAGGGCCGTAGCGACCAGCGGCCGGGCCATGGCCAGGGCACGGTCCACGCAGGCCGCCTGGCTCCGGGCGGCGCTGGCGTCACCTGCGGCCAGGGCGGGAGCTGCAGTGAGAGCGGCCGCCGCAAGCATCGAAGCGCCGAATGCTGCTGCCAGAACACGCCTGCGCGTCGACGCCATGGTGGGATCCTTCCGAAGCCGGTACGCCGTCATGGAGCGACGTGATGCTAGACAATCACGGGCGATGATGCGCCGCCGAACGCCTCAGTCACCTCGAAGGAGTACCCGCGAGGACAGGGCGCATCAGACCCGATCGGTGGGGCGGGTGGGGCTCGAACCCACGACCTGACGGATTATGAGTCCGCTGCTCTAACCAGCTGAGCTACCGCCCCTCGAGTCACATTGTGCCGGGGGGAGTCCGCGGGTCTCGCGACACCACTACATTGGCGCGATCCGAACCCGGGAGGTCCCATGCACCGCCGAATCCTCGCCGCACTGGCCACCGCAGCCCTTGTCGCTATCGCCAGCCTCGCTGGCGCCCCCGCGCAGGCCGCCAAGGCCAAGACGCTCGTGTTCAACGTCGGCCTCACAAGCTCAGGCACGACACTGGAGACCCTCCCCGGCGAGGTGACCTACGGCTGGAATGACCTCAACGGCCCGACCCGTTGGGGCAAGTCCTCGGCTCAGGTGCGCTTCCTGGGCAGCGTCGACTACGTCGATGGCACCGGTCCCTTCGGTGGCTTCGTCACGATCACCCGGGCGGACGGGGTGAAGCTGGCCTTCTCCGTGAGCGGTTGGGCGACCACTCCCGCGGACGAGAAGGGAACAGCCGACGCGACGTTCCGCGGCACCCTCACCGTCATCGGCGGGACCGGCCCCTACGCCAAGGCCACGGGGACCGGCACGATGCGGGGGCAGCGCAAGGCGGCCTTGGGCAGCCCCGTCGGGCTATCTTTTTCGGTCGTTGTCCAAAGGCGCTAGGCCCGAGGCGGTACCCCTAACTGTCCACAGGCCGAGGCCTCCGGTTGGCCCGTCGTGATCATCCTGTTACCATCGGACCAGTTCTTGACCGCGATGTGCTCGGCGAACGCCTTGCCGAGAACCTCCTGGGACGGGACTGCGACACAGACCGCACCGACCAACGATGCCGAGTCCGATCTCCGCAGGGAGTGAGGAGCCGGGGACCCAGGTTCCTGGGGCGAATCGCACGGTGGCTCGCCACCGCGCGTAGGGCATTCCCCGCCCGAGCCCGACAGCTCACCCGGTAGGCAAGAGGGACAGAGGATGACCGTGCCGCACCGATCGAAGCGCCTCCGGCGAGCGCTCGTCGCCGCCATTTCCGTCAGTGCCCTGACCGCAGCGACCCTGATGGGCGTCGGCTCATCGAGCGCCGACCTGCGTCAGGACGTCGAGAACGCCCGCGCCTACCTCGAGGACCTCGAGATGAAGGCTGCGGCTGCCCACGGCATGGTCGAGGAGGCGGAGTACGCCGTCGCCCAGGTCCAGGGCAAGATCGACAAGACGAAGGCCAAGGTCGCCAAGGCGAAGGCCCAGCTCGAAGAGACCCAGGACACCATCGGCCGCTACGCGGCCACCGCCTACCGCTCCGGCGGCGTGGACTCCTCCCTCCAGCTGCTGCTCGTCGACGACGCGCAGCAGTTCCTGGACCAGGCCGTCGTGCTCGACATCGTGGCGTCGGGCCAGAGCGCGGCCCTGCGCAAGACTCAGGTCGCCAAGCTCCAGCTCGCCCAGGCCGCCGCCGAGCTCACACAGCAGGAGCAGGCCGAGGCCGCCGCCCTCAGCGAACTCGAGGTGCGCTCGGCAGAGTTCGACGAGGCCGTGGCCAACGCCGAGTCCTACCTCAACGGACTCGAGGACGAACTCCGCGAGCAGATCGAGGCCGAGCGCCAGCGCCGCGAGGCAGAGGCCCGCGCCGCCGCCGCCGCGGCAGCCGCGGCCATCAACGCGGGTGGCTCGAGTAGCTCCGGTGGTTCGTCGACCGGCACGACGTCCGCCAACGGTGGACCCAACGACGACGGCTCCTTCAGTTCCGGGGGCAGCTACTCCGGCGGATCGGGTGTCAGCTCCGATCGCGCAGCGATCGTCGTCTCCTACGCCCTCGCACAGGTCGGCAAGCCCTACAGCTTCGCCGCCCAGCCGCCCAACTCGTGGGACTGCACCAAGCTCACTGCCGCCGCTTGGGCGCAGGTGGGCGTGCGTCTCACCCCGTACTCCTATGTGCAGGCCCAGGAGGTCCGCCGCATCTCCCCCGATGAGCTGCAGCCGGGAGACCTGCTCTTCTTCTTCAAGAACGGTGCGCACCACGCCTCGATGTACATCGGCGGCGGCATGATCGTGGAGGCCTCGAGCCCCTCGAGCGGCGTGCGCGTCACCACCGTGTGGAACCCCTGGAACGTCGCCCACTTCTCGTGGGCCGGCCGCCCCTACGGCTGATCCACATCGACCTCAATGACGAAGGGCCCCCGCCGAGGCGGGGGCCCTTCGTCATTGGCTCCCGCACCTGGACTCGAACCAGGAACCACTCGATTAACAGTCGAGTGCTCTGCCAATTGAGCTATGCGGGATTGGCGGAGGAAAGGATAGCAACGCCCCCTAGACGCCCAACGTGGCCCTCAGCTCCGCCAGGGCTGCGTCAGCGTCGGCGCGCACAAGGGGATCGTCGGGGTCCAGGCCGGCATCGAACGTCACGGTCCAACGCAGCCCCTCCCCCGCGCGGCGCGCGACGACGCGGGCACCCAACTCGCCTCGCAAGAGCAACCGCTCGCTTACCACGACACTCGACGTGACGCGCTCGTAGACGACCGTGGGCAGCGCCCCGGAATCCTCCAGGACCACGCGCCAGGCTCGGTCGCGAGCCCGCGGCTGCTGACGGCCCTCCACGACGAGCACTGCGGCATCACTGAACGTGGCCTTGGTGATGAGGTCCCAGGCAAGGCGCAGCCCGACGGGGGCGGCTACGCCGGCCTGGCGGGCCCCGGTGCCGTCGATGGGCAGGTAGAGCGCGGCATCGGTCGCGACGGCGACTCCTCCCGGCACCACGCGCGCCCAGGCGAGCAGGCGCTCCCCTGAGGGCACGAGTCCTCGGACCTCTGCAGGAGGTCGGCGCAGCAGTCCCATGTCAGCCCTCTCGCTGCTCGCGCAGGTCGCGTCGGTAGGCCTCGAGCGCCATGAGATCGGCGAAGGCGGCGGCCTGCTCCGGCGTGCCTTCCTCCAGTCGCTGCAGGCGCCCGCGGAGCTCGCCGATCCGCCGGGCCGCGTCCATCTCGAGCAGGCGCGCGATGACCGACGTGGCGTAGCGGGCATCGGCCTCATGCGACACGGGCAGGGGCTCGACCGCGAGGCTGCGCACACGGCTGCGGACGTCATCGTCCGTGCAGGCCGCGAGGACCGCGTCGAGCCAGGCCATCCCGACGACCTCGGGTCGGGGGCCGCCGGCCGAGGCGATCGCCTCATGCACGCTGCGCAGGCTCGGGTCGGGGTATGCCTCCGGCTCGACCGAGGCGTACCAGGCGCTGACGAGTGCGGGCTCTTGCAGCGCACACTTCAACGCCTCGCGCTGCACGGCGAGGACGGGATCGCGAGCGTCCGGACGCCGCGGCGGCGGCGCAGCGCTGCCCCCTCCGCCCACGGCGCGGGTCACCGTGCCGGGATCCATCCCGAGCCACCCTGCGAGACGACGGGCGTACTCGGGCCGCAACGCCGGGTCCTTGATCTTGGCGACGATGGGCGCAGCCTCGCGCAGTGCCGCCACACGCCCCTCGGCACTCTCGAGGTCGTAGGTGGCAAGGGTCGATCGGATGGCGAACTCGAACAGCGGCACCCGATGGTCCACCAGCGAACGCACGGCCGCATCGCCGTGCTGCTGGCGCAGATCACACGGGTCGAGCCCGTGGGGCTCGACGGCCACGAAGGTCTGCGCGACGAAGCGCTGATCGTCGTCGAAGGCCTTCAACGCGGCCCGCTGGCCCGCAGCGTCGCCGTCGAAGGTGAAGACGACCTCTCCGCGCATGCGGTCGTCGTCCATGAGCAGGCGGCGCAACACCTTGATGTGATCGCCGCCGAAGGCGGTGCCGCAGGTCGCGACCGCGACGGGGACGCCTGCGAGCTGGCATGCCATGACATCGGTGTAGCCCTCGACCACGACGACGCGCTGCTGCTTGGCGATCTCCTTGCGCGCCCGGTCGATGCCGTAGAGCACCTGGCTCTTCTTGTAGAGCGGGGTCTCTGGGGTGTTGAGGTACTTGGGGCCCTCGTCGTCCTCGAGCAGGCGTCGCGCGCCGAAGCCCACGACATCCCCGGCCAGGTCGCGGATGGGCCAGATGAGACGACCGCGGAAGCGGTCGTAGACCCCGCGGTTGCCCTGCGAGACCAGGCCGCCAGCCAGGAGCTCGGCGTCGGTGAAGCCCTTCTGCCGCAAGTGCGTGGTGAGGGAGTCCCAGGACTTGGGAGCGAAGCCCAGCCGGAAGTCCTCCGCCACGGCAGCGTCGAAGCCGCGCTCGCTGAGGAAGGCCCTTGCCGGAGCGGCCTCGGGCGACGTCAGCCGCGAGACGAAGTACTCCTCCGCGGCGCGATTGGCCTCGACCAGTCGGGTGCGCTGACCCTGCTGGCGGTTGACCCCGGCTCCGCCCTCGACGTAGCGCAGCGTGACCCCCGTGCGGCCGGCGAGCTTCTCGACGGACTCAGCGAAGGTGAGGTGGTCGAGCTTCTGCACGAATGTGATGACGTCGCCGCCCTCCTGGCAGCCGAAGCAGTAGTACATGCCCCGGCTCGGAGTGACGTGGAAGCTCGGCGATCGCTCGTCGTGGAAGGGACACAGGCCTTTGAGGGAGCCGCCGCCGGCAGGCTTGAGGGCGACGTAGTCGCGGACGACCTCGTCGATCCGGGCCTTCTCGCGCACGAGCGCGACATCCTCGTCCCTGATGCGCCCCGCCATGACCCGATCCTAGGTCGCCAGGCTGGCCCCCCGCTCCGGCTATCCCCGGGGGCTCGACGAACTCACGCGGGGCAGAGGCGGGCGTGCCAGGCGACGGCGCTGGCGTCGGTGAGGCTCGCGACCTGATCGATCACGACGCGCAGGCGCCCGCCGTCGTCGGCTGCGGCATCGAACTCGGGAGCGATCCACGGCTCGAGATCGCGGCCTCCGCGCAGCACGAGGGCCGAGACCAGGCCGGCGAGCATCTCCCGCTGGCGGGCGTACTCCTCGTCGGCACCGGCGCGGTTCATCACGTAGATCGCGGTCATGGCCTTCAGGGCCGCGACCTCCGCGCGTACGCCGTCCGGCACCACGAGGTTGGCGGAGTAGCGGGTGAGTCGTTCGCCCGGATACGCCTCGCGGGTCGCGCGCTCGGCTGCCGCGCAGAAGCGGCCGATGAGCCGCGAGGTCGCCGTCTTGAGTGCGGCGAGGTCGCGCTGGGAGCCGTCGTAGGAGACGGGCCAGTAGTCGAGTGCGAGGAGACGGTCCAGCGCCGCGCCGATGGAGGCGGGATCGACGAGTGGGAGGTAGCCCCGATGGGCGACGTCCATGATGTTCTCGCGCTCCGTGGCCGAGGTGAACATGTCGAGGGTGATCAGGCCCGCGTGGAGGGCGTCCTCGAGGTCATGCACGGAGTAGGCCACATCGTCCGCCCAGTCCATGACCTGCTCCTCCAGGCAGGTGCGCTCCCCCGGCGCTCCCTCCCGCAGCCAGTGGAAGATCTCCGCGTCATCCGCGTAGTAGCCGAACTTGTGCGACTGCCCGCCCAGGTCGGAGTCGCGTCGGTCGTCGATCGTGGAGGGATCGCGCCGCGGCCAGGGGTACTTGCATGCGGCGTCGAGAGAGGCACGGGTCAGGTCCAGGCCCACGCTGCGTCCGGTGGCGGGGTCGATGACCTTCGCTTCGAGGCGCGTCATCACCCGCAGGGTCTGCGCGTTGCCCTCGAAGCCTCCGATCGACTCCGCGAGGCGGTTGAGCTCGCCCTCGCCGTTGTGGCCAAAGGGCGGATGGCCGAGGTCATGGGCGAGCCCCGCCACGTCGACCAGGTCGGGGTCGCAGCCCAGCGCGGCCCCCATCTCGCGCGCGATCTGGGCGACCTCGAGCGTGTGGGTCAGGCGGGTGCGCGGGAAGTCGGCGCTGCCCGCCACGAGCACCTGCGTGGTCGCCGCGAGCCTGCGCAGGCCTGCGGAGTGCAGCACGCGTGCCCGGTCGCGCGCGAAGGGCGAGCGATCACTCGGGCCATCGTGGACCCAGCGCTCGACATCGGCCGGGGTGTAGCCCAAGGGGATGCTCACGCCCCGACCCTAGTCGCCGGCGCCGACACGGCCGCGCGCATCAGCGGCTGTCGGACCCGCCGGCGCCCAGGGATGCGCGGGCAGCCTCGAGCCGCGCCACCGGGACGCGGAAGGGTGAGCACGACACGTAGTCGAGCCCGACCTCGTCGAAGAAGTGGACCGAGTCCGGATCGCCGCCGTGCTCGCCGCAGACGCCGCACTTCAGCCCGGGCCGCACGGACCGTCCCTGCTCCACCGCGAGACGCACGAGAGCTCCGACCCCCTCGCGATCGATCGACTCGAAGGGCGAGACGCCGAAGACCCCCTTGTCGAGATAAGTGGAGAAGAACGCCGCCTCGACGTCGTCACGGCTGAAGCCCCATGTCGTCTGCGTGAGGTCGTTGGTGCCAAAGGAGAAGAACTCCGCCGCCTCGGCGATCTGCCCTGCCGTCACCGCAGCCCGGGGCAGCTCGATCATCGTGCCGATGGGGAAGCGCAGGTGGCAGCCCTCGGCCTGTTCCACCTCCGCCAGCACGCGCGTCGCCTCCTCCGCGACGAGCTCGAGCTCTTGGATCGAGCCCACGAGCGGGATCATGATCTCCGCGCGCGGATCGCCGCCGGCCTTCTGGCGCACGCACGCGGCCTCGGCGATGGCGCGCACCTGCAGGGCGAAGAGGCCGGGGAGCACCAGGCCGAGACGTACGCCGCGCAAGCCGAGCATCGGGTTTTGCTCGTGTAGGCGGTTGACGGCCTGGAGCATGCGCAGGTCCGACTCGTGGCCCTCGCCACGCTCCTCGGCAAGGGCCACCCGGACGGCCAGGTCCGTGCGATCGGGCAGGAATTCATGCAGCGGTGGGTCGATGAGGCGGATGGTGACCGGCAGGCCGTCCATGGCCTCGAGGATGCGGCCGAAGTCCTCCCGCTGGAGCGGCAGCAGCGCCTCCAGGGCGGCCTGGCGCTCTGCGTCGTCCGCGGCGAGGATGAGCCGCTCGACGTACTGCTTGCGATCGCCGAGGAACATGTGCTCGGTGCGCAGCAGTCCGATGCCCTCGGCGCCCATGCGGCGGGCGCGGGCGGCGTCGGGCGCCGTGTCCGCATTGGCGCGCACGAGCATGCGCCGCGACCGATCGGCGTGGCGCATGATGCGGTCCACCGACTTGATGAGGTCGCGTGTCGCGTCGTCGGCATCGTGGAGGGCAGAGGCCACGCCTTCCTCGAAGTAGCGCACCACCGGACTTGCGACGACGGGCACCTCGCCGAGGAAGACCTCGCCACTGCTGCCGTCGATCGAGATGACATCGCCCTCGCCGATCACCGATCCGTCCGGCGCAGTCATGCGCCTGGCCGAGGTGTCGACACGCAGATCCTCCGCCCCGCACACGGCGGTCTTGCCCATGCCCCGGGCGACGACCGCGGCATGGGAGGTCTTGCCGCCCCGGCTGGTGAGGATTCCGGCCGCGGCCACCATGCCCTCGAGATCATCGGGGTTGGTCTCCCTGCGCACGAGGATGACCTGCCGTCCGGCCTCGGCCCACTCGGTCGCAGTGCGCGAGTCGAAGACGACGGCCCCCACCGCTGCTCCCGGCGACGCGCTGACGCCGCGGGCCAGCAGATGATGGCCGGTGTCGTTGGCGAAGCGAGGAAACATCAACTGCACGAGCTGGGCCCCGGAGACGCGACGCACGGCCTCGTCGGCATCGATGACGCCCTCGTCGACCAATTGCACCGCGATCCGGAAGGCCGCCGCGGCGGTGCGCTTGCCGACACGCGTCTGCAGCATCCACAGCTTGCCGCGCTCCACGGTGAACTCGATGTCACACAGGTCCTGGTAGTGAAGTTCGAGGCGGCGCATGATGTCGAGCAGTTCCTCGTAGACCTCGGGATCGCGCTCGCCCAGCTCAACGAGGGGCATCGTGTTGCGGATCCCGGCGACGACATCCTCGCCCTGGGCGTCGGGCAGGTAGTCGCCGTAGACGCCAGGGGCGCCGGTGGCCGGGTCGCGGGTGAAGGCAACACCAGTGCCCGATCCCTCCCCGAGATTGCCGAAGGCCATGGCCTGGACGTTGACGGCCGTGCCGAGATCGTGCGGGATGCGCTCGCGGCGGCGATAGAGCCGAGCCCGGTCGGTGTTCCAGGAGCGGAAGACAGCGAGGATGGCGAGGTCGAGCTGCTCGCGCGGATCCTGGGGGAAGTCGCGCCCCGCCCGCTCGCGGATGATGCCCTTGTACGCCGAGACGATCTCCTTCAGCACAGGCACCGGGATGTCGACGTCGCCGGCGACGCCGGCCTCGGACTTGGCCTTGTCGAGGACCTCCTCGAAGTAGTGGCCGGGGATGTCGAGCACGGTCTTGCCGAACATCTGGATCAGGCGGCGGTAGGAGTCCCATGCGAAGCGCTTGTCGTCGGCGATGCGTGCCATGCCCTTGACGCTCGCGTCATTCAGGCCGATGTTGAGGACCGTCTCCATCATCCCGGGCATGGAGTAGCGCGCCCCGGATCGCACCGACACCAGGAGGGGATCCTCGGGGTCGCCGAGGCGCCGTCCCATCCGCTCCTCGAGGCGATCGAGTTGCGCGCTCACCTGCTGGGCGAGTTCGGCGGGCTCGGCGCCCTGCGCGAGATAGGCCCGGCAGGCCTCGGTGGTGATGGTGAATCCCGGCGGCACGGGAAGGCCGAGCCGAGTCATCTCGGCGAGATTGGCCCCCTTGCCTCCGAGCAGGTCCGACTGACCTCGGCTGCCGCGGGCGAAGTCGTACACGTAGGTCGGCGCAGGGCCATGGGTAGGCACCGGGCCATGCCAGCACGCCGCAAGCGCTTGCCGCTAGGGACTTCGGTCCATGTGCCGTCAGATGGACCGGGGTGCGGTCATCAGCCGCCGCTCACGGAGAGCTCGGCCTCACGGACGCACGCCGCGTCGGCCGCGTCCAGATAGGGCGAATCGAGCCAGCCATCGGGCAGCGACGGTGGCCGCTCGCCGCCCGTGCGCCCGCGCGGCGCTGCCATCACGGCCTCGTCGGGCGGCTGGTCAGGATCGATCTGAGCGAGCCAGTCATCGACCTCGTCGAGCGAGCCGACATTGGCGAGGCCGAGCCGCACCTGGCGCTTGACCGAGTAGCCCTTGAAGTACCAGGCCACGTGCTTGCGGATCTCGCGCGAGCCCGTGTATTCGCCGAACGCCTCGATGAGCAGCTCGGCGTGACGCCGGAAGGTCGCCATGACGACGGGCAGGTCCGGATCGGCGGGAATCGCATCGCCGGCGAAGGCAGCGGCCAGCTGGCCGAAGAGCCATGGCCGCCCCAGGCAGCCTCGACCCACGACGACGCCCGCGCAGCCCGTCTGATCCATCATGGCGATCGCATCGCCTGCGCTGAAGATGTCGCCGTTGCCGAGCACGGGGAATCCGTCGAGCGCCTCCACGAGCCGGGCGATGGCCGACCAGTCGGCGGACCCGGCGTACATCTGAGCAGCCGTGCGGCCATGCAACGCCACCCACGCGACACCAGCGTCACGGGCGATGCGACCCGCATCGAGGTACGTAAGGTGATCCTCGTCGATGCCCTTGCGCATCTTGACCGTAACCGGCACGCGTCCGCCAGCGGCAGACACAGCCGCCTGCACGATGTCGGTGAAGAGGTCGCGCTTCCACGGAAGCGCGCTGCCACCACCCTTGCGCGTGACCTTCGGCACCGGGCAGCCGAAGTTGAGATCGACGTGATCGGCCATGTCCTCGCCGACCACGATCCGCACCGCCTCGGCCACCACGTCGGGGTCGACGCCGTAGAGCTGGACCGACCGCGGGGACTCGTCAGGCTCGAAGCGCACCATGTCGAGGGTGGCTTCGTGACGCTCCACCAGGGCCCTCGAGGTGACCATCTCGCTCACGTAGAGACCGGCGCCCTGTTCGCGGCACAGGCGGCGGAAGGCCCGGTTGGTGATCCCGGCCATGGGCGCGAGCACGACAGGCGGATCCACCGTGAAGCCGCCGGCGACCAGGGAGGGCATGGCGCCATTGTGACGCGGCTCGTCCGCGCCTTGGCTCCGGACACCCCCTCGCTAGGCTGTCCACTCCCGTCAGACGAGGAGCCGGAGTGTCGAAGACCGATGCCGTGCGCATGGACCCCATCGATGAGGCCATCCAGGCCATCGCCGAGGGTCGCGCGGTCATCGCCGTGGACGACGAGGGTCGCGAGAACGAGGGCGACCTCATCTTCGCCGCCGAGAAGGCGACGAGCGAGCTCACGGCCTTCATGATCCGGCACACCAGCGGATACATCTGCGTGGGCATGACGGGCGACGACCTCGACCGCCTCCACCTGCCGCCCATGACGGTGGTCAACGAGGACCGCAAGGGCACGGCGTACGCCGTCACCGTCGACGCACGCGACGTCACGTCCACGGGCATCTCCGCGCAAGATCGCGCCATCACCATCCGCGCTCTGGGCAACGCGGCCACCGGGCCGAGTGACCTCACCCGGCCCGGTCACGTGATGCCACTGCGCGCCGTGGCGGGAGGCGTCCTACGTCGACCGGGGCACACGGAGGCGGCGGTCGACCTCGCCACGCTCGCCGGCCTGCATCCCTCGGGCGCCCTGTGCGAGATGGTCAACGACGACGGCACCATGATGGACGCGGCCCAGTGCCGTGCCTTCGCCGATGAGCACGGGCTGCTCCTGGTCTCCATCGCCGATCTCATCAGGCATCGGGGGAAGTCCGAGCGACTCATCCATCGCGGCGCCGCCACACCCCTGCCGACCGAGCACGGCGACTTCACCATCATCGGATACCGCAGCCTGGTCGACGATTCCGAGCACGCTGCCATCGTGGCGGGGGACCTCAGCGAAGGCGACGACGTCCTCGTGCGCGTGCACGTGGAATGCCTCGCAGGAGATGCGCTGCATTCATCGGGCTGCCGCTGCGGCGATCGCCTGAGGGAGTCCCTCGCGCGCATCGCCGCCGAGGGCCGAGGCGTGCTCCTCTACCTGCGGCCACAGGCCTCCGACGCGACTTTGCTGGGGGGGCACACGTCGACGTCGGGGACGGGAGACTCCCTGGACTACGGCCTGGGCTCGCAGATCCTTTCTGATCTGGGCGTGCGCAGCATGCGCTTGCTCACCGGCTCACCCGACCGTCGCTACAGCCTCGACGGGTTCGGGCTGGAGATCCGCGAGGCCATCCCGCTCGCCTAGCCCTCGTCGAGCAGGGCACCCGCAGTGGCGACGTCGGTCACCAGCGACGTGAGCCACCCGCCGCGGAGCGCCCCCCTGATGGCTGCCACCTTGTGCGGGCCGCCGGCCACGCCCACCCGCCGCGGGATGCGCCTGAAGTCGTCCAGCGACATGCCGACGACACGTCCGTCGAGCGCGGACGCGATCGGCTCCCCGTCCGCGTCGAAGAAGCGGAAGCAGATGTCGCCGACGGCGCCCGCCGACGCGAGCTCTCGGGCCTCGGCAGGGCTCCACGCATTGCCGCTCTCGCGCACGAGCGGGGAGGGATCGAGCGAGCCGATGCCGACGAGGGCCACGGTCACCTCGGCCCAGGTGCGGACGATCGGCGCCAGCGCGGGATCGGACATGAGCGCATCGCGCGCCGAGGCCGATCCGAGGACTCCGGGAGCGGGCAGGGTCACCGGCTCGCTCCGGGTCGCCTGGGCGAGCAGCGTCACCAGCCGCACGGCCTGGGCCTGGACCTGCGGGTCACCATGGCCGCCCACCAGCTGGACCACGCTGCGGGGTCCCTGCGCCTTTGCGGCCAGCGCTGGACCCATCGCCGCCGCGGCGCCCAGGAGGGTGGCGGACCACGAGGACACGCCGATAGCTCCGTCTGCGCCGAGCGTCGCCTGCAGGTACTCCGCTGCGCGGGCGCCGAGATCCGCGGCCTGGTCGGCAGCGGGGAGCGCTCCACCCACGACGACCACGTCGTCAAGGTCGAACCTTCGCTGCAGGGCGTCTTCGGCGTCGGCGTGCACGCCGTGCGGGGGCACCACCTGGACGCGCAGGATGCCCGCCTCGCGCGCTCGCGACAGCAGGCGCGAGACCGTCGCCTGGGACAGGTTCAGGCGCCGCCCGATGTCCGCCTGTCGCATCCCCTGCTCTGCAGACAGCCGCGCCACCTTGGTCATGAGCTCCGCCTGGCTCCAGTCGACCGACTCGGTCACTGCAATGCGCCCGTGAGCTCGAGGCAGGCGGCCACGATGCCCGCGGACGTGACACCGGAACGCTCATGGATGTGCTCGACAGACCCCGTCGGGGCGAAGCCCTGCAGGCCGAGCATGCGCATCCGGGTGGGCATGCGCTCGGAGAGGAGTTCCGCGACGGCTCCGCCGAGTCCGCAGGCGTAGGCCTCCTCCACGGTCACGATCCCGCGCGTGGTCCGTGCAGCGTCCAGCAGCGCATCGCAGTCCAGGGGCACCAGCGAGCTCAGGGCCACCACGCGTGCGCCCACTCCGTGTCGCGCGAGCTCGTCCGAGGCAGACAGGGCGCGCGCCACCGTGGTGCCGAGGGCCACGATGGCGACGTCGTCACCGTCACGTAGAACGTGGGCGCGACCCGGCTGGAAATCGAGTGGATCCTCGTAGATCTCGGGAACCCCCGTGCGGCTCACCCGCAGGAAGACCGGCCCGTCGTACGCCGCCGCCCAGCGCACGGCCGCCGCCGTCTCCGTCGGGTCCGCAGGCACGATGACCTCGAGGCCGGGGATCGCACGCAGCCAGGCCAGGTCCTCGGGTGAGTGATGCGTTGGTCCGAGTTCGCCGTAGGCAACGCCGGGACTTTGGCCGCAGAGCACGACGTGGTGCCTGGAGTAGGCGATGTCCACCTTGATCTGCTCCATGGCCCGGGCGGTCAGGAAGCAGGACGCAGCCGAGACGAAGGGGAGACGGCCGCCGGCCGCGAGACCAGCTGCCACCCCGACCATCGCCTGCTCGGCGATTCCCACGTTGATGAGCCGATCGGGGAAGCGCTCCTGGAAGCCACCGAGCTTGCTCGAGCCCACCGAGTCGTTGACGACGGCCACGATGCGCTCATCGCTGTCGGCCAGCGAGATGAGAGTGGCGGCGAAGGCGTCGCGGCAATCATGCAGGTCGCTCATTCGGCCGCGATCTCCTCACGTGCCAGGCGCGCCTCGTCGGAGGTCGGGACGCGGTGGTGCCAGCGGGCGTCGTCGGACATGAAGGACACCGGATGGCCCTTGTGCGTGCGAGCGATCACCGCCGAGGGACGCCCGGGCTCCCACGGAGCCGAGGCCAGCACCTCATTCAGGCGCCCGTGATCGTGGCCGTCCACCTCCACGACCGACCAGCCAAACGCCCTGATCTTGTCCGCAAGCGGCTCGAGGTCACTGGTGTCAGCCACGGGTGCGCCCTGCTGCAGGCCATTGCGATCGACGATGAGGACGAGCCGGTCCAGTTCCCGATGGGCAGCGATCATCATCGCCTCCCAATTGGATCCCTCCTGCATCTCGCCGTCGCCGGTGATGACGAACGTACGCCGCGACGAGCCCTCGAGCGCGGCGGCAATGGCCATCCCCACCCCGATGGGCAGCCCGTGACCGAGAGGCCCGGTGCTCGCCTCGACCGCGTCCAGCTTGGTCCGCGCAGGATGACCATTGAGGGCGCTGTCCGGCTGGGCGAAGGTGTCGAGGGCTACCTCGGCCAGCAGTCCCGCCTCCGCCAGAGTCGCGTAGAGGGCGACTGCGGCATGTCCCTTGGACAGCACCACGTGGTCGCGATCCCGACTGTCCTCCAGATCGAGGACCCCGAGGTAGAGCGTCACGAGGATGTCCGTGACGGAGAACTCCCCGCCGATGTGCCCCATCCCGGCACCGCTCACGATGTCGAGATCGCGCAGCCTCACCCTCCGGGCAGCGGCCGCCAGCTCATCGGGTGTCACGACGGGCATCACTGGCCCGCCATGCTCGACAGCAGGGCGTCCTGCACGATGCGCTGGGCCGCGAGCGCGTCGTGACGCGCCTGCGCGGCCTTGAGGCCGGCCATGTCGAGCGAGTCGAGCGCCCGGTAGATCGCCTTCAGGGTGCGGATCGACAGGCGTGCCGCCTCGACGGTGTCCTCGCGGAAGGGGAACTGGTCAAGCTGCCAGACGCCCTGCCAGTCGTTGATCCGCAGGGTGTAGAAGAACTCGAAGATCTCCGTGAGGTGGACCGTCCCGACCACGAGGTCGTCGTCCCAGCCTCGGAGGTTGTCGTTGACGTCCATGCCGTAGAGCAGCCCGTGATCGATCAGCAGCTGGGCCGCGTCTGCCGGCGACTCGCCGCCATAGAGCGCATGGCCGAAGTCCAGGAGCACTCCGACGTTGTCCAGTCCCACCTGCTGAATGCCGAGGATGGAGCGCGCGGCGGAATCCCAGGTCATCTTCACGCGAGGCTCACGGGGCTTGTACTCGATGGCGATGCGCAGATCCGGATTCGCCGACGCGAGATCCCGCATGCCATCCACCGCGAGCTTCCACAGGTCGTGATGGTTGACCTGGAAGGGATAGTCCCAGCCGTCCTGGCCCGGCCAGATCTTGAGGTACTGAGCGTCGAGCGCACGGACGATGTCGGCTGCCTCGTTCATCCGATCCAGTGCCTCGGCACGCACTCCGGGGTCCGGGTTGGTGAAGGCGCCCTTGCCGAAGCGGCGCAGATAGATCTCCGGCGTGATGCCCGTGACGTAGAACCCGTGCGCGCGCAACGCGTCGCGCACCTCGTCAAGGCCGACGCCCGGCGTGAAGGGGTAGGGCACATCCACGGCGGCGAGCTCGCCCACCTCGGCGGCGCGCTCGATCATCTCGATGGTCGAGACGGCGGGCGCATAGCCATCGGTGGCGTACCGGTCCACGTAGCTGGCGAAATGCCAGAGTCCGGCGCCGAAGGGCGGGTACTGCGTCATGGTGCCTCCTCGTGATGGTGGTGTGTCGAATCCCTGCTCGCCGGTCAGCCGGCTTCCGTGAAGCGCGCCCGCTCCACCTCGTGACGCCAGCGCTCACGCGCCTGGCCACGGCCATCCGCGTCGATCCGAGGCTCGATCGGCGGGTCCGTCGCGACCTGGGGGCCGGGAAACCCCAGGGTCTGCGCGGCCAGGCGCGCGACGCCCAGTGCCGACAGCGCTGCCTCGCGCGCACGCACGACCGGGCGCCCCAGCAGGTCCGCCTGGGTCTGCACGAGCAGGTCCGATGACGACACTCCGCCGTCCACGTGAAGCACCTCGAGCCTCGCCTGACCATCTGCTTCGAGTGCATCGACGACATCGACCACCTGGTGTGCGACGCACTCCAGGGCCGCACGGGCAAGGTGCGCGGACGTGGTCCGCGATGACATGCCACTGAGGACAGCGACCGCGGACCTGTCCCAGTGAGGAGCACCGAGCCCGGTGAAGGCAGGGACGAGCGTGACGCCCTCGGCTCCGTCGACGGCCGACGCGGCTTGCGTGACGACCACTCCGCCAGGACGGGACGAGCCCGGCTCGATGAGCGAGGCGACCCAGTCGATGGCCTGCCCTGTGGCCAGGATGTTGCCCTCGCGCGCGTAGGCAGGCCCGACGTCCCCACTGCCCCGCCACCACGCGACGGTGGTGTCCACACCGGGCGCCCCGGTCGTGAGGTGGGCCACGCGCGTCATCAGCGACGTGCCGGTGCCGTAGGTCGCCTTGGCAGCGCCTGCGCTCCCGTAGGCGAAGAGCGCGGCGTGGGAGTCGGCCATGACGGCGCTCACGGGCAGCCCCGCGGGAAGGGGCAGCCCCTCGCGCGTGTCGCCGAAGCCCGCGTCGCTCGCGCGCACCTCCGGCAGGGCGGAGCGCGGGATGGCGAAGGCCTCCAGGAGATCGTCATCCCAGTCGCCCGAGGCAAGGGATAGTAGGAGCGTGCGCGATGCGTTGCCCGTCTCCGTGGCGACGACACCGGTGAGGGCGTAGACCATCCACGCGTCCACCGTGCCCACCACGACATCGCGTGTGCGCCCGTCGTACGCATCGAGCAGCCACCGCATCTTGGGCGCGGAGTACATCGCGTCCACGGTCAGCCCCGTCGTGCGCTGCACGCGCTCGCGATCGGCCTCGGACCAGTCCGACAGCGACGCGGCAGCCCGGGAGTCCTGCCAGCTGATCACGGGCCCGATCGGCTCCCCCGTGCGTCGGTCCCACATAACGACGGACTCGCGCTGGTTGGTGATGGCCACCCCGGACACGCGCGCCTGACCGCCTTGGCGCACAGCGGCCGCGGCCGCCGCCAAGGTCGCATCGGCAAGTTCGACGGGGTCCTGCTCGACACGTCCGGGCCCGGTCACGCTCAAGGACACGGGCACCTGGGCGCGCGCGACCACGCTGCCGTCAGCGAGGGAGACCAGCAGCGCCTTCGCGCTCGACGTCCCCACGTCGAGGGCGAGGATCGCGTCGTGCGCCATGTCCTCCCCTGCCGACGAGCGGGTCACGTCTGAATGATTATTCACTTCTGTGAATTCATTCAAGACCCTAGTCGGGTGCGACCGGCGCGGTCAAGGAACCGGCACGGAGGGCTGAAGTGCCGTCCCGGGCGGGAGCAGGTCGACCAGGGCGCCGTAGACACCGGGCGCACCCACGACGAGGGCCCCGCCTCCGGTGACGCCGTGAAGTCCCAGGAAGTCGTTGGCCACTGCTCCCGCCTCGATGCAGATGCACAGCGCAGCGGCGCAGTCCCAGGAGTTGATGTGCATCTCGACGTATCCGATGAGTTGCCCCGCCGCGACGTAGGCGAGGTTGAGCGCCCCCGACCCCACGCGCAGGTACATCCCTCTCTGCGACAGCAAGCCGTGCATGATGTGCGCGAGGTCATCCGGATCGGTCCGCAGGGAGCATCCCACTCCGGTGACTCCCTCGTCGAGGCGCGTGGCCTCGATGACATGGGTGGGCACCCCATTGACGAAGGCTCCACCTCCCTTACGTGCGGCGTAGAGGTCGCCGCTCGATGGATTCACCACCAAGCCGATGAGGACATCGTTGCCGACCACGTAGGCAATGGAGACCGACCAGAAGGGCAGGCCGAGGAGGAAGGGTTGCGTTCCGTCGATGGGGTCGACCACCCAGGCTCCGGCCGCACCATCCGCACCGCCACGACCGGACTCCTCGCCCACGAAGGCATCGCCGGGGAATGCCTCGGTGAGCCGGCGCCGAATGTGCTGCTCGACCTGACGGTCCGCCTGCGAGACGAGGTCCTGGGGGCCCTTGGCCTCGATATCGAGGCTGGCCACGTCGCGCGAGTATGCGAGCGCGATATCACCAGCTTCGGCAATGACCTCCTGGGCCAGGGCATAGCGAGCATCGAGGTCCGATGGCCTCACGATGGGTCCTTCCACAACCACGCAGCTCCTCGGACTCCGCTGGAGTCTCCATGCTCCGATCTCACGATGGGGGTGGCAAACACCGTGCTGAATGTGTAGCGCGCGACGAGGCTCGGCAGGTCGTCGTACATCTCGTCGACGTTGCTCATGCCCCCGCCCATGACGAACACGTCCGGATCGAGAGTGTTGACGACGACCGCCAGACCGCGAGCCACTCGGTCGATCCAGCGCAGGTAGACAAGATCGGCAATGCGATCGCCTGCTCGGCGTCGCTCGACGATCTCGACTGGGGCAAGATCGAGACCGGAATGCCGCGCGTAGTCCCGCGCGAAGGAGTAGCCCGATATCCAGGTCTCCATGCAACCCCGCTGGCCGCAGTAGCAGGCTTCTCCCGGGAGCTCGTCCGCATGGGGGTGCGGGAGAGGATTGTGACCCCACTCCCCCGCGCTCGTGTTGGGGCCGTGATGGGGGCGTCCATCGATGGCGATCCCGGCCCCGGCTCCGCTCGCGATGATGACACCGAAGACCACGCGGTGACCTGCTCCCGCCCCGTCGATGGCTTCCGAGGCCGCGAAGCAATCCGCGTCGTTTTCGATGCGCAGCTCACGGCCCAGCGTGGTCAGGAGGTCGGCCTCGACAGGGCGCCCGTTGATCCACGTGGAGCTCCCGCCCTTGCCCAGCCGAGAGACCGGCTCGAGGGAACCGGGAATCCCGATGCCTACGCGGCCCTGTCGTCCTGTCTCGCGCTCCAGCCTGAGCACGATGTCCGACACAAGTGACAGGCAGCCGGCGTAGTCGCCTCGCGGGGTGGCCTCACGGATGCGCAAGAGCTCTGTGCCATCGGCCTCCATCGCGACACCCTCGATCTTGGTGCCGCCCCAATCCACGCCGATGAGCACACTCGACTCCAAGCCCGCGCGGCCACCGAAGCGGAGACCATAGGGACCATAGCAACCGCGGGTGCTGGGCGCCGGCGTAGCGGGCGCCGGCGTAGCGGGCGCTGACGCAGATCGCGCAGCTATGCGGAAGACCGAGCGCCACCGAAGAGACGCCGGAAGAAGGAGTTCTCCTTCTTCCATGCGGCCATCTCCTGGGCGGTGCACCGGCAGCGCTGGTTCTTGGGGACCCCCGCCAGCACCTGATTGACGTGCTGACCGCAGCCGGCCCACGACGCCTTCTCGCACCTCTTGCACGCCACCTGTCGACACATGCGGCGCACTATACCCCAGGGGGTATGACAATCCGACAGACGCGTGCGGGGGACTCTCAGTCGAGCCGTGAGCACGGTATATTGCAAACGACAATCATTCTCACTAGGAGGTACCCATGTCCGGAACACCCTGGGGCAAGGCCGAACTGCGCAACGCGATCGTCGAGCGCAGCGGGATCCCCGCAGGCATGGTCGACGGCGTGCTCGCCGCCCTTGCCAGCGTCGTCGTGGAGCAGGTGTCCCACGGCACCAAGGTCGCGCTGCCCGGCATCGGCATCATCGACGTCGTTCAGCGGTCGGCGCGGACGGGCCGCAATCCGCAGACGGGCGAAACCATGGAGATCCCCGCTCGGCGCGCCGTGAAGATCACGCCCAGTGCCTCCCTGAAGCGTGCGGCAGCCGGTGCGTGATTCGGCCTCGCCATCGCCTGTCCTCATCGACCAGCGCGGCGTACCGACTCACGAGTGCCTGTGCTGTGGGTCCAACATCTTCGTGATCCGGGCGAGCTTCGAGGACTACGAGAT
>CAZICY010000022.1:0-14875 GCA_964537955.1 uncultured Actinomyces sp.
CTCCGTGCACGAGGGGCTCTCGCGACTGTCCGACGGCTCCCTGCTCGAGCGCTACACCTGACCCCGCCGGCGTACCTGACCCGCAGGCGTAGGTCGGCCGCACCACCTCCCGGGCCTGCGCGCAAATGTGACCGCTATCGACACTTCCGGGGCCCGCCAGGCGACGTTTTCGGTCGCATTCCGGGGTGGGCCAGGCCCTACTCCAGGCGCAGGGCCGTGGGGGCGCTCACGATGGCCCCGTTGCGCCCCACCACGGTGTACTCCCCCGCCTGGGCCATGGGCTGGTCCGGGGGGCACCCGGCGGCACTGAGGTAGCCGTCCCACACCAGTTGGGTCTCGAAGGCATCCCCGCGGTCGAGGGTGACCACGTCCTTGTCGGTGTTGGGATTGCAGTCGTCGCTGGACCAGATGGTGACCTCGCCCTGGGTGATCTGGAGCTCGTTGGCTCCGGGACCGACATCGCGCTTGCAGGGCCGCGTGCCGATGTTGGTCACCGACAGCGTGAGCGTGGGCGTCGACCCGACCGGGTAGATGGCCTCCTCAGCGAAGGCCTCGACGAGGATGTCGGCCTCGGTGCAGTCGGTGATCTCCGTCGGCTCGGGCTCCGGGCTCGGGGACGGACTCGCCGAGGTCGGGGCGGGGTCCGGCGAGGGCGATGCCGTGGGCACGTCCGTGGGAGCGGGCTCGGGAGCGGCTCCGCCGCTGCCCCGGCCCCAGATGAGCCACCACAGCAGGAGCAGGATCGCGAGCAGGACGACGAGGACCACGACCCGCCTGCGCCAGTAGACGCCAGGCGGCTCGGGGCCGATCGGCGACATGAGCCCACTCACGGGTCAGCACCGTACCCCCTCCCCGGGTGGGGCATGGCAGCATCGGCGCATGCCCCGCAAGTCCGCTGCCCGCCCAGCGAGGCTCGCCCCCACCGGGACGGCCTCCCATGGGGAGCCAAAGGTGGATTCGCCCCACCTGGGGCATCAGGACAGGCTCATCAGGGGATGGTTCACCCACTTCGGTCGGAGCCTGCCGTGGCGGCAACCTCCCACCCCGGGGCCCCATCCGGGCGGCTGGGGGGTCCTGGTCTCCGAGGTGATGCTCCAGCAGACGCCCGTCGACCGGGTCATCCCGGAGTGGACCGCCTGGCTGCGCAGGTGGCCGGCCCCCTCCGCCCTGGCCGCCGACGCCCCGGGCGAGGCCATCCGAGCCTGGGGACGCCTGGGCTACCCACGACGTGCCCTGCGCCTGCACGAGGCTGCCACGCGAGTGGCCGACGAGCATGCGGACCTGGTGCCGGTCGACGAGGCCGCCCTGCGGGCACTGCCCGGGGTCGGCGACTACACCGCGGGGGCCGTGCGGGCCTTCGCCTACGGCCAGCGCGCCCTCGCCCTGGACACCAACGTCCGCCGCGTGATCGCCCGGCATGACCACGGCCGCGCCTTCCCGGAAGGTGGCGTCACGCGCGCCGAGACGGCGTACGCCGACGGCATCCAGCCCCGGCGGACCGGAGCCTCCTGGATGGCGGCGGTCATGGAGTTGGGTGCCCTGGTGTGCACGGCGCGCCAGCCCGCCTGCGAGCGCTGCCCGGTCGCGGCCACCTGCCGGTGGCTGGCCCTGGGGCGTCCCGAGGGCCCACCCCCTCGACGCCAGGCGAGGTACGCCGGCTCGGACCGGCAGGCGCGCGGGGCTCTCCTGGCCGTGCTGCGCGAGGCGGGCGGACCGGTGCATCCGAGGGAGTTCGACGCGGCCTGGCCCGACGCGGTCCAGCGTGCCCGGGCCCTGGATGGGCTGGTGGCCGATGGTCTCGTCACTCCCGCGAGCGGGGGACGCTGGTCGCTGCCGGGATAGCCGCTAACTGGCCGGCGGCTCGGCCTCGAGCGGGACCCGATCGTCCTGGCGCACGGCCATGCGCGTGCCCATGGGCAAGTCCAGGGCAAGGTCCACCCACGTGCGATCGCCGGCGATGCCGATGCCCGCGCAGGCATCCGCGCCACGGGGTGTGGCGCGGACCGCGGAGACCTCGATCAGGGTGGGGCGCTCGATGGCGCGCACCACGACCTCGTCACCCGTGCACAGACCCGACTCCGGAAGGGCGACCGCGACCTGGATGACCTGCGGGTCGGCCGTGGGACGCCACGAGACCGGACTGAGCGGGCTCTCGTCCGTGCCCAGGGCACGCAGCGGGCCGATACCGGCGACGAGGCCGCCCAGCACGACGAGCGCCAGCACGGACACCACGGCACCGATCGTCCACATCCAAAAGACGGGCGAACGTCGACGCCGCGGGGCGTCGTACTCGCGCAGGCCGGGGATGAGCGGGCCGCGTGCCACGTCTCATCCCTCCTTGCGCATCAGTCGGTTCCGGCAGTCTCGATCGGAGGCGTATCGGGCACGTCGGCCTTGGGCGTGGACGTGAAGGTGAACTCCTTGCCGTCCTCGCCGTCGACCACGTCGACGAGCACGATGGACCCCGGCACGATCTCGCCGAAGAGCATCTTCTCGCTCAGCGGGTCCTCGATCTCGCGCTGGATGGTGCGACGCAGCGGACGCGCGCCCATCGAGGAGTCGTAGCCCCGCTCCGCGAGCAGCTCGCGAGCAGCCTGGGTGAGGTCGAGCGAGATATCGCGGTCCTTGAGGCGCTCGTCGAGCATGTTGACCATGAGATCGACGATCTGCACGATCTCGGCCTTGCTCAACTGGTGGAAGACGATCGTGTCGTCGATGCGGTTGAGGAACTCAGGACGGAAGTGCTGCTTGAGTTCCTGCTGCACCTTGGTCTTCATGCGCTCGTAGGCCGACAGGTCGTCGTTCTCCGGGGCGAAGCCCAGCATGACGCCCTTGGAGACATCGCGGCTGCCGAGGTTGGTCGTCATGATGATGACGGTGTTCTTGAAGTCCACGACCCGACCCTGGGCGTCGGTGAGGCGACCCTCTTCGAGCACCTGGAGCAGCGAGTTGAAGATGTCCGGGTGGGCCTTCTCCACCTCGTCGAAGAGCACGACGGAGAAGGGCTTGCGGCGGACCTTCTCGGTCAGCTGGCCACCCTCTTCGTAGCCGACGTAGCCGGGAGGCGAACCGAAGAGCCGTGACGCGGTGTGCTTCTCGGAGTACTCGCTCATGTCGAGGGAGATGAGCGCGTCCTCGTCACCGAAGAGGAACTCCGCGAGCGTCTTGGACAGCTCGGTCTTGCCGACGCCCGAGGGCCCGGCGAAGATGAAGGAGCCCGACGGGCGCTTGGGGTCCTTGAGGCCCGCGCGCGTGCGGCGAATCGACTTCGACAACGCCCGGATGGCCTGCTCCTGACCGATGACCCGGCGGTGGAGCTCCTCCTCCATGCGGATGAGGCGCTGGGCGTCGTCCTCGGAGAGGTCGGTCACCGGGATGCCGGTCATGAGGGCGAGGACCTCAGCGATGAGGCGCTCGTCGACCTCGGCGACGACGTCCATGTCGCCGGCCTTCCACTCGCGCTCGCGCTGGGCCTTCTCGGCGAGGAGGTTCTTCTCGTCGTCGCGCAAGCGAGCAGCGAGCTCGAAGTCCTGGGAGTCGATGGCCGACTCCTTCTCGCGGCGCACATTGGCGATGCGCTCGTCGAACTCGCGCAGGTCCGGCGGCGCCGTCATGCGACGGATGCGCAGGCGCGAGCCAGCCTCGTCGATGAGGTCGATGGCCTTGTCGGGGAGCTGGCGATCGGAGATGTAGCGATCCGACAGGCGCGCGGCCGCAGCCAGGGCGCTGTCGGTGATGGAGACGCGGTGGTGCGACTCGTAGCGGTCGCGCAGACCCTTGAGGATCTCGACGGTGTCGCTCACGTCGGGGGCGTTGACCTGGACGGGTGCGAAACGACGCTCGAGCGCGGCGTCCTTCTCGACGTACTTCCGGTACTCGTCGAGGGTGGTCGCGCCGATCGTCTGGAGCTCACCGCGCGCGAGCATCGGCTTGAGGATGCTGGCCGCGTCGATCGCACCTTCGGCAGCGCCCGCGCCGACGAGGGTGTGCATCTCATCGATGAAGAGGATGATGTCGCCGCGCGTGCGGATCTCCTTGAGCACCTTCTTGAGGCGCTCCTCGAAGTCACCGCGGTAGCGGCTGCCGGCGACCAGCGCGCCGAGGTCGAGGGTGTAGAGCTGCTTGTCCTTGAGGGTCTCGGGCACCTCGCCGCGGATGATGCTCTGGGCCAGGCCCTCGACGATGGCGGTCTTGCCCACGCCGGGCTCGCCGATGAGGACCGGGTTGTTCTTGGTACGCCGCGACAGCACCTGCATGACGCGCTCGATCTCCTTCTCGCGCCCGATGACCGGGTCGAGCTTGCTCTCGCGCGCAGCCTGCGTGAGGTTGCGGCCGAACTGATCGAGGACGAGCGAGGTGGACGGCGTGCCCTCGGCCGGGCCGCCAGCGGTCGCCGGCTCCTTGCCCTGGTAGCCGGAGAGGAGCTGGATGACCTGCTGGCGCACGCGGTTGAGATCGGCGCCCAGCTTCACGAGCACCTGGGCGGCGACGCCCTCGCCCTCGCGGATGAGGCCGAGCAGGATGTGCTCGGTGCCGATGTAGTTGTGTCCGAGCTGCAGCGCCTCGCGCAGCGAGAGCTCGAGGACCTTCTTGGCGCGCGGCGTGAAGGGGATGTGACCGCTCGGTGCCTGCTGGCCCTGGCCGATGATCTCCTCGACCTGCGAGCGCACGGCCTCGAGCGAGATGCCGAGGCTCTCGAGGGCCTTGGCGGCGACGCCTTCGCCCTCGTGGATGAGCCCGAGCAGGATGTGCTCGGTGCCGATGTAGTTGTGGTTGAGCATCCGGGCCTCTTCCTGGGCCAGGACGACGACCCGGCGAGCCCGGTCGGTAAACCTCTCGAACATGCTCTCCCACCTTCTGTCTGCGGCCCGGGGGCCTGTCCGGATGCGACGCACGAGCCGCCCGGCTGGTTCGATGCTAGCGCCGCCTGCCCGAGGTCACCTGTCCGCGCCCCGGGAGGCTGTATAGACGTAACGCCTGGGGCGGCCGGGGTCTTCCCGGGGGATTCAGCCCCCAGCGAACCCCGGGGCAAAGGGGGCAGATGAGGGATCAGGACTTCAGGGCTGCCCGGATCCCGGCGACGATCCAGTCGGCGTACTGCCGCTGGCCCGCCGAGGAGGACATCCGGGCCGCGTCGGAGGAGTTCCGCATATTGCCCGACTCCAGGAGGATCACCGGCACATCCGAGAAGTTGAGGGTCGAGATCTCGGGCGTGATGAGCATCTGACCGGAGATGTACGTCGACCGCGGCGCGCCAGCGCCGGCCATGCCGGCGACGAAGCGCTTGCCCAGGCGGATCGACTTCGCCGAGATGTCGTCGGTCCAGCCCTTGATGACCGACGGCACCATGACGTAGAAGCCGTAGCCGGAGGAACTCGCTCCGTCGCCGTGGATCGAGAGCATGAGATCGGCGCCCACCTTGGTGCCGAAGCGGCCACGCTCATCGACGCACGGACCCCACTTGCGCATGGAGTTGGAGTGCCGGGTCATCTTGACGTCGGCCCCGAGCGCCTCGAGCCTGTCCTTGACCAGGCGCGCGACATTCCAGTTGAAGGTGGCCTCCGGGTAGCCCGCATTCGTCGCGGTGCCACTCGTGTTGCAGCCCTTGGTCATGTGCCCGTTGAAGTGGGTGCGGGCGAGCTCGTCGAAGAACTCCGGATTGGAGTTGCCGAGCTGGTGACCGGGGTCGAGGGCGATGACCACTCCCGCCAGGGGCTGCGCCGGCGCGCTGCTCGCGGGTACGGCGCCGCCCAGCGACAGTGCACCCAGGGATAGGACGGCGACTGCGAGCGCGGCGGCGTACTTCACCGCAGGAGCATAAGCATGCGGTGGTTGCCGAGGGTATTCGGCTTCACGCGCTCGAGGTCGAGGAATTCCGCCACGCCCTCGTCGTAACTCTGCAGGAGTTGCTCGAAGACCGCGTGGTCGACGGGACTCCCCTCGATCTCGTCGAATCCCCTGCTGCGGAAGAAGTCGACCTCGAAGGTGAGGCAGAACAGCCGTGCGAGGCCGAGGTCCCGGGCCCTCGCGATGAGCATGTCGAGGATCCGGCCGCCGATGCCGTGCCGGGCGTGGTCGGGATCCACCGCGACGGTGCGGATCTCGCCGAGGTCCTCCCACATCACGTGCAGCGCACCGCAGCCGACGACCTCGCCATCCACCTCGGCGACGAGGAACTCCTGGACGTCCTCGTAGAGGGTGACCGGTGCCTTCGCCAGGAGCCGCCCGTCGGCCGTGTAGAGCCCGACGAGTCGGCGCACCGCGGCGACGTCGGGGGTGCGCGCCGGGCGGATCATCACCTCGCCGGTCATGCGCGCTCCGGTTTCACGAGGGGGAACAGGATGGTGTCGCGGATGCCCAGGCCGGTGAGGGTCATCAGGAGCCGGTCGATGCCCACGCCGACGCCTCCGGCCGGGGGCATGCCGATCTCGAGGGCGCGCAGGAAGTCGTCGTCGACCGGCATCGCCTCGTCGTCCCCGCGGTCCGCGAGAGCGGCCTGCGCGAGGAGTCGCTCACGCTGGATGACGGGATCAGCAAGCTCGGAGTATCCCGTGCCCTGCTCGTAGCCATCGATATAGAGGTCCCACTTCTCCACCACTCCCGGCCGGTCCGGGTGAGCCCGTGTGAGCGGTGAGGTGTCCTCGGGGTAGTCCATGACGAAGGTCGGACGCTCGAGCGTGGGGATGACGTAGTGGTCGAGAAGTTCCTCGGCGTACTTGCCCGCCACCCAGTGCGACTGCGGCTCGATGCCGACCGCGCGACACAGGCTCGCCAGCTCGTCGACAGGGGTCGCCGGGCCGATCGTGCGACCCACGGCCGCCGAGATGGAGCCGTAGAAGTCGATCTCGGGCCAGACGCCGGACAGATCACGCACGCTGCCATCGGCGTGGACGACCTCCAGGGACCCGGTCGTGGCGATCGCAGCCTCCTGGATGATCTCGCGCGTGATGCGCGCGACATCGCGATAGTCGGTGTAGGCGGCGTAGAACTCCAGCGCGACGTACTCGGGCGAGTGCGTGGAGTCCACTCCCTCGTTGCGGAAGTTCCGATTGATCTCGAACACCCGCTCGAGGCCACCGACGAGAGCGCGCTTGAGGAAGAGCTCGGGCGCAATGCGCAGGTAGAGCTCCATGTCGAGGGCGTGCGACCGCGTCACGAAGGGGCGCGCGGCAGCACCGCCCTGCTGCGTCTGCAGGACCGGGGTCTCGATCTCGAGGAAGCCGCGCTCGGCGAGACTGCGTCGCACGCTCGCCTCCGCAATCACGCGCATCCGGGCCATCTCGCGGGCTTCCGGGCGCACGATCAGGTCCACGTAGCGCTGGCGAACCCTGTTCTCCTCCGACAGGGGCTTGTGCGCGACCGGCAGGGGCCGCAGCGCCTTGGTCGCCATGCGCCACTCGTCGGCGAGCACGGAGAGCTCCCCGCGCTTGGACGTGATGACCTCCCCCGCGACGAAGACGTGGTCGCCGATGTCGACGAGCTGCTTCCACTCCTCGAGTGCCGCCTCGCCGACAGACGCAAGCGACAGCATCGCCTGGAGCTCGGTGCCGTCCCCGGCCCGCAGCGTCGCGAAGCACAGCTTGCCGGTGTTGCGCTGGAAGATCACCCGGCCGGCAACGCCCACGCGGTCGCCGGTCGCGACGTCGACCCCGAGGTCGGGATAGGCGTCGCGCACCTGCGCGATGGTGTGGGTCACAGGGAGCCGGACGGCGTAGGGATCGCGGCCGCTGGCGAGGAGACGGTCGCGCTTGTCACGGCGCACGCGCATCTGCTCGGGCAGGTCGTCCGCCTGCTCCTGCGCGTCGTGATCCGTCACGGGCGCAAGGGTAGTCAGTCGACGTTCTTGTCGAACACCAGGCGCAGTCCCACCAGGGTGAGATCGGGGTCGTGGTGCGTGATGGTCTCGGATTCCGGCACCACGATCGGAGCCAGACCACCCGTGGCGATCACCGCCGAGACGCCGCCGATCTCGTCGCTGATGCGCCGGACGAGGCCATCGACCTGGCCCGCGAAGCCGTAGAGCGCTCCGGCCTGGAGGGCTTCGACGGTGTTCTTGCCGATCACGGACCGGGGCCTGACCAGCTCGACCTTGCGCAGCTGTGCGGCCCGGGACGCCAGGGCATCGATCGAGATCTCGATGCCGGGGGCGAGCGCTCCGCCGAGGAACTCACCCTGCGCGGACACCACGTCGAGATTCGTCGACGTCCCGAAGTCGACGACGATCGCGGGACCCCCGTAGAGGCGGTGCGCGGCGATGGTGTTGACGATGCGGTCCGCCCCGACCTCCTTGGGGTTGTCCGTGAGGACGGGGACTCCGGTCTTGGTGCCCGGCTCGACGATCACCGTCGGCACGTCGGAGTGGTAGGCGGACAGCATCTGGCGCATCTCGCGCAGGACGGACGGCACCGTCGAGCACAGGGCGATGCCGGTCACCTCCGGCTCGCCATCGAGGAGACCGCGGAAGACCAGCGCGATCTCATCGGCCGTCGATCGCGCATCGGTCTTGATCCGCCACGAGCGCACCAGATCGTCGCCCTGGAAGAGCCCGAGGACGGTGTTGGTGTTGCCGACGTCGATGGCCAGCAGCGTCACTGCGCCTCCCGGAGGTCGGCACCGATGTCGAGGACCGGCGCGGAGTGCGTCAAGGCTCCCACGGCGACGAAGTCCACTCCCGTGGAGCCCACCGCGACAGCATCGGCCAGGGTGAGCCCGCCCGATGCCTCGAGCTGGGCCCGTCCCGCCGTGCGTCGCACCGCCTCGCGCATCTGGTCAGGCGTGAAGTTGTCGAGCAGGATCAGGTCCGCACCCGCATCGAGCACGTCATCGAGCTGATCGAGGGAGTCGACCTCGACCTCGACGGGGACGCCGGGGAAGGCCTCGCGGACCCTCGCGAACGCCGCCGCGACCCCGCCCGCCGAGACGACGTGGTTGTCCTTCACGAGCGCCGCATCCGACAGGGACATGCGGTGGTTGACGCCGCCGCCGCAGCGCACGGCGTACTTCTCGAGTCGGCGCAGGCCGGGGGTGGTCTTGCGGGTATCCCGCACACGCGTCGAGGAGTCGCCGAGCGCGTCGACCCACTGTCGCGTCGCGGTGGCGATGCCCGACAGATGGCACAGCAGGTTGAGTGCGGTGCGCTCCCCGAGGAGCAGGTCGCGTGTCGGTCCGGTGGCCGACACGACCACGTCCCCCGGACGCACCCGCGTGCCGTCCTCGATCCACGTGCAGTCGACGCGTCCCTGCGATGCGCGCATCAGCGCCGCAGCCGCCACGGGCGCCCCCGCAATCACCCCTGCGGCCCGCGCGACGAGATCCAAGGTGCCCCGCGCCATGGCGTCCACGGTGGCGACCGACGTCACGTCGACGCCGCCGTCGAGGTCCTCCGCGAGGGCCCGCTCGACGATGTCGGCCACCGAGGCCGGGTCGAGGCCGGCGCGAGCCAGCGCCTCATCGGGATCCACGATGCTCACCTCCCTGGACGGGCGCACGATCGGTGACGAGGTCGCCATCCGGGGTGAGCCGCGACGCGAGGCGCACGCGCCAGTGCTCATCATCTCGATCGGGGAAGTCCTCGCGCCAGTGGGACCCACGCGTCTCCTCGCGGATGCGGGCCTGGTGGACGAGCACCCGGGCGACGAGGTGGAGGTTGGTGGCCTCCCAGTCGTCGGTGCAGGGCACGCCCCGCTCGTCCTCGGCGATCTCCTGCAGCGTCTGGGAGACGCGTGCCAGGGACTCGGCGCTGCGCAGGACGCCTGCGTCGTCGCTCATGGCCTGCTGCACCCGACGACCTCCCGCACCGGTGATGAGTGGTGCCTCGGGCGGAAGGGCGACAGCGGGACGGGCCGCCCGGGTGTCCCCAGCGAGCGCCCTGCCGATACGCGCGGCGAACACCAGGCCCTCCAGCAGCGAGTTCGAGGCGAGGCGATTGGCCCCGTGAACCCCGGTGCACGCCACCTCGCCACAGGCGTAGAGCCCGGGGATGGAGGCTCGACCGTCGAGATCGCTGCGGACGCCGCCCGAGACGTAATGGGAAGCGGGAGCGACCGGGATGAGCTCGGTCACGGGATCGATGCCGTGGGCGCGACACGACGCCAGGATCGTCGGGAAGCGCTCCTCCCACAGGCGGGCGCCGAACTCGCGCGCGTCGAGCCACACGTGCGGAGCACCCGTGTCGAGCATGCGGCGCATGATGGCGCGCGCGACGACGTCGCGAGGAGCGAGCTCGGCCATGGGATGCACGTCCACCATGAAGCGCGCGCCCGTGGAGTCGACGAGGTACGCGCCCTCGCCGCGCACCGCCTCCGACACCAGCGGCTGCTGCCCGCGGGCACGGGGCCCGAGCCACAGCACCGTGGGATGGAACTGCACGAACTCCATGTCTGCGACCTGCGCGCCCGCGCGCAGGGCCAGGGCGATGCCGTCTCCGGTCGCCACCGGAGGGTTGGTGGTCTGCGCGAAGACCTGGCCGAAGCCACCGGTGGCGAGGACCACCGCGGGGGCGAGAGCCGCTCCCACCCCGTCGCGCTGTCCCTGCCCCATCACGTGGAGGGTGACGCCCTGCGCCCCCCCGTCCTCGTCGCGGAGCAGGTCGAGCACGAGCGCTCCCTCGATGAGTTCGATGCCCGGGTCCAGCGCGACCGCGGCGACGAGCGCGCGCGACACCTCAGCACCTGTCGCGTCGCCGCCCGCGTGAGCGATGCGGTCGCGATGGTGCCCGCCCTCGCGGGTGAGTGCCAAGGCGCCCGACGCGTCGAGATCGAAGTGCGCGCCCAGGCCGATGAGGGAGCGGACGCAGTCCGGGCCCTCGGTGACCAGCGCCGCGACCGCGTCGACATCGCACAGGCCGGCACCGGCCACGAGGGTGTCGTGGAGATGCTCCTCGGGTGTGTCGTCGTCGGCGAGGGCTGCGGCGATGCCGCCTTGCGCCCAGCGCGTCGAGCCTTCCTCGACGCGCCCTTTGGTGACCAGCAGGACCGTGCGACCGGCACGACGTGCATGCAGGGCAGCGGTGAGTCCCGCGACCCCCGAGCCGACGATGACGACGTCGGCCTGCGCGGTCCATCCGGGGTCGGCAGCCTCCAGGCGCGTCACGTCGCGCCGCCCAGGGAGACCCCAGCGTTGTCGATGAGCCGCACGTCTTCGACGCGCACGGCGACCAGGAGGCGCCCAGGTCCGCGTTCGGGTGGCTCGGACAGGTCGACGTCCGTGACGACGACGTAGTCGACATCGATCCCGTCCGCCTCCAGCGAAGCCCGCGTCGCACGGGCCACGGCCTCGGCGCCCTTCACGCCCTCGGCCTGGCCCACTGCCAGCGCGCGTGGGATGGCCGCAGCACGAGCGCGGCCCTCGGCGGAGAGGTAGCGGTTGCGACTGCTCATCGCCAGCCCGTCGACCTCGCGCACGGTGGGCACGCCGATGACCTCGACGGAGAAGTCGAGCGCGCGCGCCATGGAGTGAATGAGGACGAGCTGCTGGTAGTCCTTCTCGCCGAACAGTGCGATGTCCGGGCGGGTGAGGTGGAGGAGCTTGGCCACGACAGTGAGCACGCCGGCGAAGTGCCCCGGCCGGCTCGCGCCCTCCAGGATGCTGCCCCGAGGGCCTGGATCGACAGTGATGCCGAGACCGGCGTGGCCGTAGACCTCGTCCACGGAGGGGGCGAAGACGACGTCGACGGCGTTGAGCTCGCACAGCGCGACATCCGATTCGAGCGTGCGGGGATAGCGATCGAAGTCCTCTCCCGCTCCGAACTGCGTCGGGTTCACGAAGTCCGTGACGATGACACGTCCCTGCGGAAGCCGCAGCCGTGCCTGCCGCATGAGCTCGGCGTGCCCCTCGTGAAGGGCACCCATGGTCATCACGACCGCGGTCGGCTGGACATCGGCCGTGGCGTCGTCCAACTCCGCGCGCGTGCGCGCCACCAGCGTCATCGTCCCTCCCCCGGCAGGCGATCATCCACTGAGAGGATCGCGTGCAGAGCATCGGCATCCACGTCGCTGATCGTGCCGGCAGCCCGAGCCCGATCCACGGTCGCCATCGCCAAGGCACGATAGGTGCGCTCGATCTCGGTGTCGGGCAGCTCCTCGACGTGAGCCCGGACCGTCGCATGATCCGCTCGCGCGACCGGACCCGTGAGGGCGCGATCACCCTCGCGAAGCGCGTTGTCGAGCGCCGCGGTGAGGAGCGGGCGCGCAATGCGCTCGGGATCCGCGACGCCCGCGGCCGTGAGGAGCTCCAGTGTCTGGGCGACCAGCGTCACCAGGTGGTTGGCTCCGTGCGCGAGAGCCGCGTGATAGAGGACGCGGCGATCGTCGGCGACCTCGACCGGGTCTCCTCCCATTTCCATCACCAGCGCAGCCGCGACGGAGGAACCCTGATCGGTGGCCGTCACGCCGAAGGGACAGTCGTCGAGGCGATCCAGATCCAAGCTCGTGCCCGTGAACGTCATCACCGGATGGGCGGCGATGGGGATGACGCTGTCCAGGGGTGCGAGGACGCCGAGCCCGTGACGTCCGGACAGGTGCATCACGACCTGCCCGGGATGCACGTCCGGCGCCACCTCGGCGGCGACCTGCGGCAGGGCATCGTCGGGTACGCCGAGGACGAGCAGGTCGCAGGAGCGCGCGACCTCGCGTGGGTCCATGACGGGAACGCCCGGGAGCAGGGCCTCGGCTCGCACTCGCGAGACATCGCCGCGCGCCGCGCAGGCGACGACCTCGTGCCCGGCACGGCGCAGGGCCGCGCCGATGACAGCGCCCGCGCGCCCGGTGCCGATGACACCGACGCGCAGGCGCGGGGGTGGGCTCACCACATCGGCAGGGTAGACGCAGGGGAGTGCGGCCCACGATGAGCATCCCATCGCAGCCAGCCGACCCCGCCGAGTCGCGCAGGGTCCCGCAGCCGCAGGGACGCGAAGTGGCGCTCCACGTCGGCGACGGAAGGCTCCTGCGCGAGGGGGAGGACCGCGAGCTCGTCGCGCTGACGCGTGAGGGTGGTGCCCGTCAGGGCTGCCGCACATGAGTCGAGGGCGACATGGGCGGTCAGATTGACCTGACCGTCCGGCACCGGCCTCACGACGCGCCCGTGCCGATAGCCCGTGAGAGTGCCGACACGTTGATGCGCCATGCGCTCGGGGCGCGTGTGGCCGTAGTCGGTCGCCAGCGCCGTGCCCGATGCGAGTAGTCCAGCCATCCACGCCCACGCGGCGTCGCGGGGGGCGCCAATCTCCGCGCGATCCCCGGGGTCGTGCAGCGGCCACCACTGATCGAGCCACGCGCGGGCCTGCGCAGCGTCCACGTCATGGCGCGCGCAGCCCTCGTCGTCGTCGAGCGCCGGCCCGAGGCTCTCGTCCCCGCTCTCGTCGACCAGGACGACCCGGTCCACTCCGGTGTCGTCACGCACGACCACGTCGCAAGGGATCTCGTCGAGCCACTCATGTGCCATGACAAGGCCGTCGACCGCGGATGTCGGCAGTGCGCACGGTGCCTGCGCGACCAGGATCTGGATGCCGTGCGCGTGGCCCGGTCGCACATCGACGCCGATCCAGCGCGCGCGTCGGCGCATGTCAGGACAGCGCTCGCGCACGAGGGCGAGCAGGCTCGCGTCGCCGCACCCGATGTCGATGACGGTGAAGGGATCAGGGTGCCCGAGACGTGCATCGACCTCGCGGACAAGCTCGGCGATGCGGTCCGCGAGGAGCGGGCCGGCGGAGGTGGTGAAGTGGCGCGCCGGCTCCTCTCGGTCCCAGAAGCTGCGTGCCGCATCGCTCCAGGCCCGCCTCCACGTCCGGGGACTCATCGCAGCAGGCGCGCCTGGCGCATCCGGTCGGTTTCCTCCTGCGCCAGCGGTCGCACCCGGTCGTGCGCCAGGTGCCGGCCCGAGACCTCGACGGGCCCGGGGGCCACGTCAGCGTGCACGGAGGCGAGGCCGAGACGCCTCTCCCATGGACCCTGGGTGACGCGCACCGACTGGACTCGCGCATGGGGTGCGATCGACGTCCGCAGGGTGAGGCGTCCGGAGCGGGTGGCGATGACCTGCGGCGTGATCGCACACGCCAGGGAGCGCCACGTGAGAGGGGAGCGCCAGCGCGCGCGGGCCGGGGCACTGATGAACGGCAGGCCCGCGACGTCGACATCGGGCAGCACCTCGGCCACGAGTTCCAGGGCCTGCGCACGCGGCGCCACCGGGATGAGCACGTCCGGGCGCACGTCGTCGCCCTCCACCCCGGCGATGGTGACGGTGACGCGCACCCAGTCCCACCGCCTCCACAGCAGGGGCGAGACGATCGAGACTGCGTGGACTCGATCGGGCGGGATGGTGCGGGACTGAGTCGTCAGCAGTCCCCGGCGTATCCGCAGCCCTTCAGGCACGCGAGAGACCCGGAAGCCGTAGTTGGCCAGGAACTCCGTGACTACCGACAGGATCGGCAGTCCTCCGGTCACCAGGGCGAGGACGATGCCCGCCGGTCCCTGGGTGATCGCCGTGACGACGAGGAAGAGGATGCTCGCGAGGAGCAGGCCCGCGGTCACCGATCGCAGGAGCAGTCCCGCGAGGAGCCGCCCTGCAGGCACCTGCGCCAGTGGCGGGGCATTCTCCTGCCCGAGGTCCTCCTGACCGGGGTTCACCTGGTCGGCGCCCGACTCGCGCCTCGCGAGCTCCAGGATGCGTCCGCGCAGGAGATCGGCCTCATCTCGCGTGAGATACCGCAGGAGGATGCGCGAGTCCCCTGCCCCGGCCACCTCGACCCGCACCTCGACCAGTCCCGCGAGCCTGGCGAGAAAGGGAGCCACGATGTCCACGCTCTGCAGCCGCGAGAGCTGCAGCCGGCGAGCGGACCTGTGCAGCAGCCCCGAGTCCATCCGCAGGTCGCCGTCATCGT
>CAZICY010000022.1:14975-31298 GCA_964537955.1 uncultured Actinomyces sp.
CGGCGAGCGGACCTGTGCAGCAGCCCCGAGTCCATCCGCAGGTCGCCGTCATCGTCGATCCAGAACGTCCGTCTCCACCACGACAGCCACATCACGGCGGCGAGAGCGGCGTAGCCGATCACCGCACCCGCGATCGCGAGGATCACCTGGGGCACCCCGCTGCGCGCCGCGAAGCCCGCGCCAGGGCCGAGCAGGAACAGCGCTGCGACAGGGAGCGCAGGGGCTGCCTGGATGAGCGGACTGATCGGGTTGGTACGGCGTGGCTGCGTCACAGGCCCGCCGTTCTCTCCTCACCGCGCGCCGCCAGGCGATCGCGCAGTGCTGCCGCGTCTGCGGGCAGCAGGCCGGGGATGGAGGCGTCGGTCGTGGCCGCTGCAGTGTGCAGCTGCACCGTCGAGATGCCGAGCCAGCGGTCGATGGGGCCTGCACGCAGGTCGACCATCTGCATGCGGCCGTAGGGCACGATCACCAGGCGGCGCACGAGGATGCCGCTGACGACGAGCAGATCGTCCTCACGCTCGGCGTAGCCGAAGGAACTCACCCGTCGGCCGATGATCCACCAGATCCACACAAAGGCGACCACCGCCAGGACGACGTATGCCACGAGCCAGCCGACAGACAGCGAGCTCAGGGCGATAGCCACCGCTCCGCCAACGACAAGGAGGTACTCAAGGACCAGCACGATGCGTCGGGCGGTCGCGAGGCGCGGTGACACCGGAGTCCAGCCGGCAGCCGGTGGAGCGAAGGCATCGGCGGCCGGGTCCATGACTCCACTCTGGCATGCGCGTGCGCCGTGGCATGCTGCCGGCATGACCGAGGCGACGATCGGCACGGGCATCGCACCCGCTGACATCTCACTCGACCTCGGTGATCTGCACCCGTCAGGGCACGGAGCGCTCCGACTCAGGTGCCGCATCGAGGGCGATCGCATCCTCTCGGCGGAGCCTGAGCCGGGACTGCTGCACCGGGGCACGGAGAAACTCCTCGAGGCCCGCGACTATCGGCAGGCCCTGATGCTGGCCAATCGCCACGACTGGCTCGGTGCGGCGGTGTCAGAGATCGCGCTCGCGACAGCGGTGGAGCAGCTCCTCGGCCTCGAGGTCCCTGCGCGCGCCGTGTGGCTGCGCACCCTGCTGTGCGAGATCACGCGCGCATCCGCTGCCCTGCTACACCTAGCGGGCGCGGTCACCATGCCCCCGCGCGGGATCGCGGTCGCCGACGCACCGGGGGTCGCGGCACGCGAGGCGTGGCTCGGGTGCCTGGAGGCGATGAGCGGGGGGCGTGTGCACCCCATGGTGACGCGCATCGGCGGACTCGCGTACGACGCCCCCGCGGACTGGGGTGACCAGATAGCCGCCGCCATCGAGATCACCCACTCGCAGATGCCGGCCGTCATCGAGGCACTGGCATCGGCCGTGCCGGCCGGGATCGCGCCACTCGACGCGACGGCTGCTGCCCAGTGGGGTGTCGGCGGCCCGGTGGCGCGCGCGAGCGGCCTCGACGAGGACCTGCGTCGAGATGCGCCCACCCTCGCCTACCCGGAACTGAGCGATGTCCTGCGCGTCGTCACGGCCAGCGAGGGCGACGCCCTCGCGCGCTACCGCGTGCTCGCCGAGCAGGTCATCGCCGACCTGGACGTGATCGCCGAGATCTGGGCGCGACTCCCCGACGGTCCCATCGACGTGCGCCTGCCCAAGGTCGTGCGCGCGCCCGAGGGAGCCGCCTACACAGCGCTGGAGTCGGCCATGGGCCCGAGCGGCTCCTACGTCGTATCGACCGGAGGCACGACTCCCTGGCGCGTGCGACTGCGGACCGCGTCCTACGCCAACGTGCAGGCAATGGGCGAGGCATTGCCGGGCACCTCGCTGGCAGATCTGCCCGTCGCCGTCGGGTCGTTCGTCTTCGTCGCGGGCGACCTGGACCACTAGCCGCGGGGGCTCAGCCCTTGCCGTGCTCGCGCAGATAGGTGGCAAAGCGCGCGCGCAGCAGGGCCTCGGTGTCCTCGTCGAGCTCGGGGGTGTCCCCGAACATCTGGCGGAACGCCTTGATGGACTCGATGATCGTGCCGCCGGTGGAGCCCAGGTCTCCGCCCTCTCCCTGGATCGCCACCATGCCCGGCATGTGGGAGTAGACGCCCGTGAAGAACCCCAGGTCGAGGCGATGCTCGGCGACGTGGAAGGCGCGGTCGCGCAGCTCGTCGAAGGGCAGGTCTTCCAGCGGAACGTCGGTCATGGCCGCACTCTAGTCGGGAGGGTTCACGGAGCGTCGTCACCGTCGCGTAGTCGGCACAGGCTCTCCAACCACAGAGCCGCGCCCACGAGCACGGCACACGCGAGGACGCTTGCGATGGCGGCGCCCATCGACGAGGAGCCGGTGGGGGTGTCGCTCACCCCGATAAGGCCCAGGGCAATGCCGAGGTAGAAGCCTCCGATCAGTGCTCCGGTGCGCGATGCAGCCATGGCCAGCGCGGCCGTGCGGGCCGCTACCAGCGGTGGCATGCGCCGGTCGCGATCGGGCGGGCCTCCCACGGTGGCCGCACCCGATGCGGGCTTGTGTCCGAGGCGTCCGCGACTGAGCACTGCCCAGCCCAGCACGCCGATGGCGAGCACCCACAGGGCGACCGCGGCGAGCCACGGCACCCCCAGGATGCGACCGGCGGCCCGCTCGACCAGGTCGACGAGCACCCATCCGACGGCGAGCGCGATAGCGGCGATGGCCACCAGGGGCACCCAGCGCGTCTGCCTCATGGGCGCAGATCCCCCGGGACGCGGAGCGCGAGCTCCGCTCGGGGCACGACCCCGCTGGGATCCAGGGCCAGACCTGTGACCGGACCCTGCGGAAGTGAGGCTGCGGGATCGACCTCGAGCCAGGGGACGCAGACGAAGGCGCGCTCATGTGCGCGTGGGTGCGGCAGGGTCAAGGACGCATCGTCCATCACGGCGCCGTCCATGGCGATGATGTCGATATCAAGGGTGCGCGGGCCCCAGCGGATCTCGCGCACTCGATCGTGCGCGAACTCGATCCCCTGGCACACCGCAAGCAGGTCATGGGGCGTCATGCGCGCCTCGATCAGGACCACCGCGTTGAGGAAGTCGTCCTGCTGCGGGCCGCCGACCGGCGCGGTCTCGTAGACCCCGGAGACAGCGAGGACCTCGACGGCTTCGGCGAGAGCATCGATCGCCCCCTGCAGGTGCCCCAGGCGATCGCCGAGGTTGGATCCCACGGAGAGCACGGCGCGACTCACCCGCGCTCCCGCAGGATCCGCAGCACCACGTCGTCCGCGGGGACTCCCACAGGAGCCTCGGGCTTGTGGAGCGCGACTTCGACCGCCTGAACGCCGGCAAAGGACAGGCAGCAGCTCGCGATGCGCTCCGCAAGCACCTCGATGAGGTCGACGGGCTCGCCGGCGAGCTCGGCGTAGACAGCCTGGGCCACCTGCGAGTAGTCGACCGTGTCCGCGAGGTCATCGCTGCCCGCGGCGCGACGCGTGTCCACGGCGAGGACGACGTCAGCGATGAAGGGCTGACCGGTGAGGCGCTCGGACTCGAGCACGCCGTGGTGACCTCGCGCGCGAATCCCGCTCACCTCGATGAGATCGCGGCCCGGACCGGGGACGAGTGCGCTCAAGACGGCTCCTTCCAGGCCCGCGCGACCAGCACGGCGTCACGGCTGGCGCGCACCTCGTGGACGCGCACGCCCCACACGCCTGCGGCCGCAGCAAGGGCCGTGACGGCATCGCCCGCGGCATCGCGCTCGTCGCATGTCCGCGGCTCCCCGCTCGCGTCGGCGAGCAGCTCCCCGAGGAAGCGCTTGCGCGAGGCGCCCACGAGCAGGGGCCTGCCGAGACCGGCAAGCACGTCGAGGTCCCGCAGCAGTGCCCAGTTGTGCGGAGACCGCTTGGCGAAGCCGAGCCCGGGATCGAGGACGACCCGCTCAGGGTCAACGCCGGCCTGGGCGAGCGCATCGAGACGCGCGGCGAGCTCGTCGCGCACCTCGGCCACGACGTCGTCGTACGTCGCGAGGTCTTCCATGACGTCACTGGGCCCTCGCCAGTGCATCGCGACGTAGGGGACATCGCATGTCGCCAGCCACGGCAGCATCGCAGCGTCCGCGCGGCCACCGCTCACGTCGTTGACCAGGACAGCCCCCGCAGACACGCACGCATCGGCGACGTCCGCTCTCATCGTGTCGATGCTCACGTAAACACCCGCTGCGACGAGTCCCTGCACGACCGGCAGGACGCGCGCGATCTCTTCCTCCGCCGAGATGCGCGTGGCTCCCGGTCGGGTCGACTCGCCACCCACGTCGACGAGATCAGCGCCCTCGGCGTGCAGCAGGCACCCCCGCTGAACGGCCGAGCGAGCATCCGCCCATCGGCCGCCGTCGGAGAAGGAGTCGGGGGTGACGTTGAGGATGCCCATGACGAGCGTCCGATCGAGGTCGGCGAGGGCACGGGGCAGGCCGCGGGGTGCGCGCACCGCTAGTCCCGCAGCAGCGCCATGGCCTCGGCCCGCGTGGCCGGGTCCGTCAGGGCGCCGCGGACCGCGCTGGTCATCGTGCGGGCCCCGGGCTTGCGGACACCGCGCATCGACATGCACAGGTGCTCGCACGACACGACGACGATGGCGCCCTTGGGCTGGAGGATGCGCATGAGCGCGTCGGCGATCTGCGACGTGAGGCGCTCCTGCACCTGTGGGCGCTTGGCATAGACATCGACGAGCCGGGCGAGCTTGGACAGTCCGGTGATGCGGCCATCGTCGCCCGGGATGTAGCCCACGTGGGCGACGCCGTGGAAGGGGACGAGGTGATGCTCGCACGTGCTGTAGACCTCGATGTCGCGGACGATGACGAGCTCGTCGTGGCCGAGGTCGAATGTCGTGGTGAGCACGTCCTCCGCGGTGAGGCGCATGCCCCCGAAAATCTCCTCGTAGGCGCGGGCGACGCGAGCAGGCGTGTCGAGCAGGCCCTCGCGGTCGGGGTCCTCGCCCACGGCGATGAGCAGTTCGCGCACCGCGCGCTCGGCGCGCTCGCGATCGAAGGGTCCCAGTGCAGGCGGCTCCCGGTCGAGCGAGACCCGGGTGATCTCCGACGTCATGGCTGCTCCTTCGAACGCTGCACGACGCCTTCGGCCGGCGCGGGTGCAGGCGCATGGCCGTTCGCATGACCCGTGCCGTGGGCAGTGCCATTCGCCGTGCCGTTGACGGGCACCTCCACGGGGCCGCGCACATCGGGCTGGCGCAGGGACGAGCCGGTCCACGCCGGACGCGGCGACCGCAGCCGCAGGTCGGCGAAGACAGCCTCGACCTCGGCCTTGTCGAGCGTCTCCTTCTCGAGGAGCTCGAGCACCAGGCGGTCGAGGATGTCGCGGTTGTTGACGAGGATCTCGTAGGCCTCCTGGTGGGCCGTCTCGATGAGCGAACGCACCTCCTCGTCGATAGCCGCGGCCACCTCCTCGGAGTAGTCGCGCATGTGACCCATGTCGCGGCCGAGGAAGACCTCGCCCTGCTCTTGGCCGTAGCGGATGGCACCGAGGCGCTCGGTCATGCCGTACTGCGTGACCATCGCCCGCGCCAGGCCGGTGGCCTTCTCGATGTCGTTGGAGGCGCCTGTCGTCGGATCGTGGAAGATGAGCTCCTCCGCCGCGCGACCGCCCAGCATGTAGGCGAGTTGGTTGAGCATCTGGCTGCGCGTTGTCGAGTACTTCTCCTGATCGGGCAGCACCATCGTGTATCCGAGAGCACGGCCGCGCGGCATGATCGTGATCTTGTGCACTGGGTCGTTGCCGGGGAGCGCGGCGGCGACGAGTGCGTGTCCGCCCTCGTGGTACGCCGTGATCATCTTCTCCTGGTCGTCCATCACGCGCGTGCGCTTCTGCGGGCCGGCGATCACACGATCGATGGCCTCGTCGAGCGCCTCATCATCGATGAGCTGTCCGCCCGTGCGCGCGGTGAGCAGGGCCGCCTCGTTGAGGACGTTGGCGAGGTCGGCTCCGGTGAAGCCGGGGGTGCGTCGTGCGACCGCACGCAGGTCCACGCCCTCGGCGATCGGCTTGCCACGCGCGTGCACCTGGAGGATGGCGTAGCGACCTTCGAGATCAGGGCGATCGACGGCGATCTGGCGATCGAATCGGCCGGGGCGAAGGAGCGCGGGATCGAGGATGTCGGGCCGGTTGGTGGCGGCGATGAGGATGACCCCGGACGACACGTCGAATCCGTCCATCTCCACGAGCATCTGGTTGAGCGTCTGCTCGCGCTCATCGTGACCGCCGCCCAGGCCCGCGCCGCGATGGCGCCCCACGGCGTCGATCTCATCGACGAAGATGATGGCTGGCGCGTTGGCCTTGGCCTGCTCGAAGAGGTCGCGCACGCGACTCGCGCCCACGCCCACGAACATCTCGACGAAGTCCGACCCCGAGATGGAGAAGAAGGGAACGCCGGCCTCGCCCGCCACCGCGCGCGCGAGCAGGGTCTTGCCGGTTCCGGGAGGGCCGTAGAGCAGCACGCCCTTGGGAATCTTGGCGCCCACGGCCTGGAACTTCGCCGGCTCGGAGAGGAACTCCTTGATCTCCTGCAGTTCCTCGACTGCCTCGTCGGCACCTGCGACGTCGGCGAAGGTCGTCTGGGGCATGTCCTTGGAGACGGCCTTGGCCTTGGACTTGCCGAAGTTCATGATGCGCCCGCCGCCTTGCATCTGGCTCATGAAGAAGAAGAGCAGCAGGATCAGCAGCGCGAAGGGCAGGAGGGTGAAGAGGAGACTGAGCAGGATGTTGTCCTGGGGGACGATGACGTTGTAGCCGCCGGGCAGCTGGCCCGCGGTGGCCTTCTCCTGGAGGAGCCGCTGCAGCTCCACGCCCTGGCCGGTGACGTACTGACTCGTCACGACGGTGCCGTCCTTGAGCGTGAGCTCGAGCACCTGGTCGCCGTCGGTGATCACCGCCGACTCCACACGGTCGGACTGGATGTCCGCCACGGCCTGGCTCGTGTCGATGCGCTCGGGTCCGCCGATGCCGCTCACCAGGCTGGATCCGACCAGGACCAGCAGGACCGCAAGCAGGATCCAGAAGAGTGGCCCGCGCAGGAATCGCTTGGCGTTCATCTGGTCGGCTTCCTCTGATCGTCGATGATGCGGCAACGCGCCACGGGAGGCGAGCATTCCCGCCCGCTCCCTCGAAGGTACACCGGGAGCCGTGAGGAAGGCCGGTCAGCCGCCGTACACACGAGGGTCGAGGACCCCGACCTGGCGCAGGTTGCGGTACCTCTCGTCATAGTCCAGGCCGTAGCCCACGACGAAGACGTTGGGGATGTCGAATCCGACGTACTTGGGCTCCACGGGGATCCGCAGGGCCTCGGGCTTGCGCAGGAGCGTGAAGACCTCGACCGACTCCGCTCCGCGGGACTTCAGGTTGCGCAGGAGCCACGACAGGGTCAGTCCGGTGTCGAGGATGTCTTCCACCACGAGCACGTTGCGGCCCTCGAGGTCGGTGTCGAGGTCCTTGAGGATGCGGACGACGCCCGAGGATTGAGTGCCGGAGCCGTACGACGACACCGCCATCCAGTCGACCGTCACGTGAGACTTCAGGTGGCGCATGAAGTCGGCGACGACGATGGTCGCGCCCTTGAGCACCCCCACCAGGAGCAGATCGCGGCCGGCGTAATCGGCGTCGACCTGCGCTGCGATCTCCTCCAGACGCTGCTGCAACTCGTCGTGCGTGATGAGGATCTCGGTGATCTCCGAAGGGACGTGGTCGGCGTCCACTCTCACTCCTCGCGGTCGTGTCGACGTCGCTCCGCGACCGGGGGGACGCGGCGGATCGCCAGCCTGCCATACGCGCGCGCGCCGCAGAGGCCGCCCGGGAGATCCACTCCGCCCTGGCCGTGCCAGTCCGACACGAGCGCCTCGAGTCGATCCACGTGGGCGGCGGTGAGCGCTCCCGCCGGGCATCCCGCTGCGACAGCGGCGGAGCGGATGATGCGCGTGCGGAGTGCGCGGGGAAGCTCCTGGAGTCCGGCCACGTCGAGGGTGCCCTCGGCATCGACCAGGGAGGGTGCCGCCTCACGGGCGAGCGCATCGAGGGCGTCGGCGTCGTCGCCGAGGAGCCGCGCCGACCGCGCCAGGCCGGACACGACATCGGGGCCCAGGGCCTCGATGAGTGCCGGCAGCGCGCCGTGGCGGACGCGCGTGCGGGCGTACGCCGGATCCGCGTTGTGCGGGTCCTCCCAGGTGTCCAGACCCGCCGCGCTGGCGCGCACGACCTCGCGCGGCAGGTCAAGGAGGGGGCGCCGCCAGCGTCCGGTGACGGCGGCCATGCCCGCGAGCGACCTCGCGCCGGATCCGCGGGCGAGCCGCAGCAGCACGGTCTCCGCCTGGTCCTCGCGCGTGTGCGCAAGGAGGATCGCCTGCGCGCCGAGTCGATCGGCGATCACCTCGAGCGCGGCTCGCCGGGCATCACGAGCAGCGGCCTCAGGGCCTGAGCCCGTCGCACTCGCATCGACTCTCTCGACGACTACGGGCGCGAGGCCGAGTCGTTCGCACTCGCGAGCGGCTCGAGCCGCCACCTCGTGAGAGCCGTCCTGCAGGCCGTGATCGATCACTGCCGCTGCCACCGGACGTCCCGTGAGCGCGGTGGCGTGCGCGAGCGCGAGGGAGTCTGCGCCGCCGGAGACCGCGACGAGGACGCGCGCGTCGTCGGGCAGATCCGACAGGCACTCCTCGACCGCGCGCCGCACGAGCCGGGTCGCCTCCGCAGCATCAGGCGCGCCGGTCATGCGTGCACTCGTGCGATCCAGGCGGCGGGATCGGAGATCTCGGCGGGTTGCGGGAGCGTCTCGGGCGAGGTCCACACCGCGTTGAAGCCCGTCATGCCGACCCTGTCGACGACATGACGCACGAAGGCGGCGCCGTCGACGTACTGGCGCAGCTTGGCGTCGAGTCCGAGCAGGCGCCGGAGCGCGCCATCGAGCGTGCCGGCCTGCTGGCGACGGCGGTTGAACCGCTCGCGGATGACCTCGACGGTGGGCACCACCTGCGGCCCGACCGCGTCCATCACCACGTCCGCGTGCCCTTCGAGCAGCGACATGAGGGCCGTGAGGCGGTCGAGGATGGCGCGCTGCTCCTGCGTCTGCATGAGGTCGATGAGTCCACCTGACCCCCGGGCGCCCCCGCGCAGGCCCGCGACCACGCGGCCGATCGCGCTGCCCGCGTCGGGGTCGACGGCGCGGAGGTAGGAGTGCACCTCGTCCGTGAAGTAGCCCGACAGCCACGTCACCGCGCCGAACTGCACCCGGTGGGTCTCCTCGTGCAGGCACACCCAGAGGCGGAAGTCGGTGGGAGACACGTCGAGCTGTCGCTCCGCGTGCACGATGTTGGGCGCGACGAGGAGCAGGCGGCCTTGGGCGCCGAATGCCTCGTACTGCCCGAGCACCTTCGAGGACAGCCACGCGAGCACGGCACCCATCTGCAGGGCGGTCGCGCGCGAGCCCACCGCGCGCACGATGCGATTGCCGTCGCCACCGAGCACATCGGCGACAGGCTCGGTGGCGGTGCGGAGCTGGTCGACGTTGGATGCCACCCAGGCCTTGCGCCCCACGACGACGCTGCGGTGGGCCTCGAAGGGCGCCTCCAGGCCGGTGACGTCGGCGACGGGCTGCACCGCCCTCTCGCTGGCCCGTCGCAACTGGCGCACGGCGGCCTCGACGTCGTCGCGGTCATCGGGCGGCCCCGACGGAGCGAGCCGCGCGCCCGTAGCCGCGGCGAGTGCCCAGTCCACGGGGTCGGCCATCCGACGACTGTACGTCGCGGGCCAGGGGCCTTGCTCAGCCGCGGCACCCGCAGGCGGCCAGCGCCGCGGCCGCGCGGTCCAGGGCGGCGCGGGATGCGTCGACATCCGACGTCTGGTCGGACATGAAGGCGAAAGCGAGCAGGCGACCGTCGGCGTCGACCACCGTGCCCGCAAGGGTGGAGACGCGGATGAGGGTGCCGGTCTTGGCGCGCACGACCCCCGCGCCCTCCCGGGTGTCGGCGTCCACGAAGCGGTCGGCCAGAGTGCCCGTGAGTCCGGCGACCGGCAGCCCGAGAGTGACCGGCCACGTCCACGAGGGTGCGGATGCGCCTGCCGTCAGGCTCACCGCGCTCGCGAGCGTGAGTGGCGAGGCGACATCCTCGTAGGACAGTCCGCTGCCGTCGACGAACTGCGAGCCGCTCGTCGGGACACCGAGGGACTGCAGCGCGGCAGTCGTCGCAGCAGCCCCGGTCTCGAAGGACCCCACTCCCGCCGCCTGCGCTCCCGCGAGGTGACCGAGGATCTCCGACATGTCGTTGTCGGACTCGGTCAGCATCGTCTCGACCATGGTGGCGACGGGCTCGGAGACGGTGGTGGCGATGACCTGGCCGGTGGCCGTCCCCGCCGCGACCTCCCCCACGGGCACGCCGCGATCCGCGAGCTGAGCGGCGAAGGCATCGGCCGCGGCCCGCGCGGGGTCGGGCTGGCGCGCATCATCGCCGCCGATGCGCGACCGGTCGACGACCAGGGGCGACACGGGAGCCGCGATGCCGAGTGCGGGATAGTCCGGGGACCAACCGGGCGCGAGCGCGGGCCCGTCGAACAGGCTCGTGTCGTAGCGCAGCGACACCTCACCGGACACCTGGCCGGCGACTTGGTCGGCGAGATCGGCCAGGGAGGAGCCGCTCGCCGCGACCGTGGCGAGCGTGGGATCGCCCGCGCCCACCAGGGTGAGGGTCGCGGTCGCGGCATCCCAGGCAACGGTCGTCTCGATGCGCGCCTCGGGCCCCAGCGCCTCGAGGATGGCGAGCGCCGTGAAGACCTTCTGGTTGGACGCGACGGACCGCGCCATGGCTGCCTCGCGCTGGTAGAGCACAGCTCCGGTGGCGACGTCGAGGACGATCGCACCGACCGATCCGCCCAGCGACCGGTCGTCGAGGAGTGGATCGAGCACCGGGGCCAGCCCCGCGGGGGCTCCCTCGGGTGCGTCGTCCGGAAGTGCGAGCACGACCTCGGCAGGGCCTGCCGGTGCCGCGAGGGGGACGGCGTACGCCGGAATCGCCAGCGCGAGGACCGCGAGCGCCATGAGGGGAATCCACGCGCGGCGCATGCGACTCCTCTCGGAACTACCGTGCGGCCACTGAGTAGGCACGCCATGGGGAAGACTAGGTCAGGTCACCCGTCGAGGAGGTCCCGTGACACCCCAGCCCCTGGAATTCGACGTCACCATCGAGATCCCCTCCGGTAGCCGCAACAAGTACGAGATGGACCACAAGACCGGCCGCATCCGACTGGATCGCATGCTCTTCACGTCGACGCGCTACCCGCACGACTACGGCTTCGTCGATGACACCCTCGGCTTGGACGGCGACCCGCTCGACGCGCTCGTCCTCGTGCAGGAGCCCACCTTCCCCGGTGTGGTCATCCGCTGCCGCGCAGTGGGGATGTTCCGCATGACCGATGAAGCGGGCGGAGACGACAAGGTGCTCTGCGTGCCGGCGGGCGACCCGCGGATGGAACACGTGCGCGACATCTACCACGTGTCGGAATTCGACCGCCTCGAGATCCAGCACTTCTTCGAGGTCTACAAGGACCTCGAGCCGGGCAAGTCGGTCGAGGGCGCGACCTGGACGGGGCGCGAGGAGGCCGAGCAGGAGATCCAGGAGTCCTGGGATCGCTACAAGGCGGACGGCGGTCACTGAGTCGCCGCCCGCGCGCGTCTTTGCAACAATCCTCGCGTGACCCTTGTCAGCCGTCCCGGATCAGGCGATGGCTGGGTGACGTTGGAGTCCGGTCGCGTCGTCTGGGGTCGTTTCGGGGCGGCGGGCATGCTGCTGTGCCACCGCGAGGGAACCACTGATCGCCTGCTCCTGGCGCGCCGAGCCCACTGGGTGCATGGCGGAAACGGCGAGTGGTCTGTCCCCGGCGGCGCCATTGACGAACACGAGGATCCCATCGAGGCCGCGCTGCGCGAGTTCGACGAGGAGATCGGCGCTGTGCCGTCCGGGTGGCGCCTGGCAGGAATCCACGAGGTGGTCGTGCAGCACGACCTGTGGAGTTATCACACCTGCTGCGCACTCGTCGATGAGCGACCGCACTACGACGCGACGCTGTCACCCGAGAACGACGAGGCTGCGTGGTGGGCCATCGACGAGCTCGACGACCTGCCGCTCTTTCGGCCCTTCGCCGAGGCACTGCCCTCGCTGCTGGAGATCCTCGCTCGCGCGCGCTAGCGAGCGCGCAGCTCCGACACCGGCACCTGCTCGATGATTGGCGCGTACTCGCCCATGGCCGACGTGGCGGGGGCGTTCAAAGCCACGCTGGCCACAGACTGCTTGAACGCCGGCTTGGGCAGGATGTTGCGGAAGAGCAGGAGGGCCGGCTCATACGCGCCCTTGTCGTCGGCGACACCCCAGTCGATGAACGTCACGCCCCTGTACTTCGCGCGCTCCGCGACCGGCACCTGCTCGGGAGTGACCACGGCGATCGTGAAGCGCCCGTTCGTCAACGCGATGTCGGCGTCGCTCGCGCAATCGACGACGGGAAGCGGGCTCTTGTTGATGTTCTGGCACAGGGACCAGTAGCGCACGTCCTGCCGGACTCGCGGGGCCTTGCCCGTGACGATGAGAACCTTGTCGGGGTCGTAGGCGCGCTCGGCAACGAGGTAGGACGTGTCGTAGCTCGGGTAGAAGCGGCCGCCATCGGCACGAACGAACTGATCGGGCACCCCGGGCTGAGCATCGAGCACCACGGGATTGGCGGGGGGACCGATCTGGTTCTTGCCGCACGTCTGCAGACGCTGAGTGGTGCCGTCGGCATTCTTGAGGGTGACGGTGGGCAGTGGCCCTCCCGAGGTTGACGACGTACCGGACCGGTAGACCCGGAAGATGATGACGGTGAGCTTCTTGCCGTCCTTCGCGAGGTCGAACGGGGACCCGACCACGTAGGGGTCGCCACCCTGCAGGCGCGAGTCCCCGGGCCTGCTGGGCTTGGTGCTGACCGTCACCGTCCACGTCCGCTTGCTGCCCTTGCCGACGCGCTTCACCTGCTCGTCGTTGACACTGTCGATGACCTGGCGGTCCTCGTAGTTGTAGGTCTGGATGGACCAGTAGCGCGCCTTCGGGTCGCGCCCGGTGATGACGATCTCGTCACCCTCGCTGATGAGTGCCGACTGCACGAAGTACGCGGCGTCGGTGTCAGGCCAGGAGTAGTTGGCGTCGGCGGGGTAGTTGATGGACCACCCGCAGACGCGCGTGGGGTCGCCGGGCCTGAGCGGCTCCTGGGGCACGAGGATCACCGCTCCCGCAGGGGCGAGGCTTACCGTGAGGGCGACGCCGGAGGCCAGGGCAAGGACGCGGAGGGGCAGGCGCATCCCGTGAGATTAGTCACCCGGCTGATGCGTTGCCACCCGGTTTCCCGATTACGTCCGGCGGCTGGCCACAAGAAGCACGGCGTACGCCAGCGCGAAGACGAAGCCGGCTCCGAGCAGGGCCCAGCGCAGCGGAGTCCACTCCCCCGGCAGCGTCACCGTGAGGAGGGTGAGCAGGGCCGAGGTGACCATCATGACCGCGCCCGCACCCAGGACCGGGTGGTCGCCGGCGCGGCGGACCAGCCACATGAGACCGGACAGGCCGAGCAGGACCGCCCCGATCATGCGCAGGGCCCATGCGACGGAGTCGGTGGCCTCGAGGCCGATCCACGATGCGAAGGAGTCGGGAATGACGAGCAGCATCAGGGCCGCCACGACGAAGAAGGCCGATCCGACGGACAGGACGATGCGGATGAGGCGTGCGGACGCACCCACGCCCGTGATGTCGCGGAGTTCAGCCTCCGTCATGCTCCGACAGTAGTGCCGTGTGCCGTGAATCCGAGCTAAGCCGTGGGCGCGTCGCCGGCAAGCAGTTGCTGAGGGGCGATGGTCAGGGTGTAGCCGGAATCGCCCGGGGTGAGGATCCAGTAGAGGTCGAAGCGGTCCTCCGGCCACGCGTCGGGCACCTGCGTGCCGGGAGCGAGCGGGAAGGCCCGGGTGAGCGTCGGGATATGGCCGTGATCCCAGACGATGAGCGTCGGCTCAGAGGCCGAGACCACCTCGGCCGCAAGCTTGGCCTCGTCCCCTCGACCCAGGTGATCGAGCATGTCGAGATCGAGCCGCTTGGCGATGCCGTGCGCGGTCATCCGTGGCCGGTCGCTGGCGTGCTGGGGATCTGTCGCGGTCGCGTAGACCCGCTCGGGCTTGACGAGGTCATCTCCGGGGCGCCCGGCGTAGGCCATGCGCGCGGCGAGGGCGCCCGCGCGCGACCAGCCCCGAGGCGTGAGTCCGTGACCGGAGGGATGCCCGTGATGGTCGACGCCATGGGGTCCCTCGGGCTCGGGCTTCTCCGCGTGTCGGACGACGATGACGACAGGATCGGCCACCTCGGTCACCTCCTGGTGAGTTGCAGTTCGGCAAAGAGCGAGCGGGTCAGGTGGTCGACGAGATCCTCGCGTCGCACGGTGCGAGCATCCCACGCGAGCACCGTTTCCTCCATGCCAACCAGCCAGCCGCGCACGACAAGACGCGACAGAGCGTCGTCGTGCGTCCACTCGGCCGCGGCGAGCCACTTCGGGACGAGCGAGTCGCGGATCTCCCCGATGAGGTCGACCACGCGCTGGTCCCCTCCCCCTGCGGCGCGGACGAGCGCCGTGTAGGACGAGCGATTGCGCTCGACGAGGCGCACGAAGCCGTCGACGAGGGTCCCCACCCGCTCCTCGGCGGATGCGCCCTCGGGGGTGACCACCGGGCGCAGGAGGTGCTCGCCTGCCGACTGCACGACGGCCGCGTAGAAGTCGCCCTTGGTCGGGAAGTAGTGGAAGAGCAGGGTGCGTGAGATCCCCGCCTCCGCGGCCACCTCGTCCAGGGCCATCTCGTGGATGGGCCTGGACTGCAGCAGTCGCCAGCCGATCTCGACGAGCTGCCGCCGACGCTCGTCGGCGGGCATGCGAGCAGGCACGGTGGCCGGGCCCGCAGGCCCGGCCACGCGCACCGGCTCAGGAGTAGCGCCCACCCGACTCGGCCAGGGCGACCAGCGACGCCGGCGGAGTGAAGCGATCGCCGTACGTCGCGGCCAGCTCACGTGCGCGCGCGACGAATCCCGCGGGACCGCCGGGGTAGCCGTTGATGTACTGCAGCACGCCACCGGTCCACGGCGGGAAGCCGATGCCGAAGATCGATCCGATGTTGGCCTCGGGCACTGAGCGCAGCACGCCCTCCTCGTAGCACTTCACCGACTCGATTGCTTCGGCGAAGAGCATCCGCTCCTTCATGTCCTCGAAGGGCATATCGAGGTTGGTGCCGCCGAAGTTGTCCACGAGGCCGTCCCACAGGCCCAGGCGCTTGCCATCGGCGTACTCGTAGAACCCCGCACCCGCAGCGCGCCCCCCGCGCTCGAACTCCACGACCATGCGGTCGATGGCGGGGTAGGACGGGTGATCCGGGAAGGACTGCCCCGCAGCCTCCATCGCGACGCGGCCTTCCTCGCGGATGCGGCGACCCAGCGTGAGGCTCACCTCGTCGAAGAGCGCCAGCGGTCCGGTGGGGTAGCCGGACTGCAGTGCGGCCTGCTCGATGGACGGCGCGGGGACGCCCTCGGCGAGCATCGCGACCGCCTCGCCCATGAAGGTGCCGATCACGCGGCTGGTGAAGAAGCCGCGGCTGTCGTTGACGACGATCGGCGTCTTCTTGATCGCCGCGGCAACATCGAGTGCCTTGGCGATCGTCGCGTCGGAGGTCTTCTCGCCGACGACGATCTCCAGGAGCGGCATCTTGTCGACCGGCGAGAAGAAATGCAGGCCGATGAAGTCCTCGGGGCGTGCGACCCCCTGGGCGAGCCCGGTGATCGGGAGCGTCGAGGTGTTAGAGCCCAGCAGCGCGTCGGCGGCGACGACCTTCTCGATGCGACCGAAGGTTTCGTGCTTCAGCTCCTGGTTCTCGAAGACCGCCTCGATGACGAGGTCGGCACCCTTGGCCAGGTCGAGCGAGTCGGTGGGCGTGATGCGGGCAAGCACCTCGTCGCGCGCCGCCTCGGTCATCTTGCCGCGCGAGACGGCCTTGTCGAGGATGCCCTGCGAGTAGGCCTTGCCCTTCTCCGCGGCCTCCATGGTCGTGTCGACGAGCACGACCTCGATGCCATTGCGCGCGCACACGTACGCGATGCCCGCGCCCATCATCCCCGCGCCCATGACGAGCGCCTTGGTGGGCTTGTACTGCGGGTAGCCCTCGGGGCGAGCGCCACCCTTGGTGATGTGCTGCAGGTCGAAGAAGAACGCCTGCGTCATGTTCTTGGCGA
>CAZICY010000023.1:0-28048 GCA_964537955.1 uncultured Actinomyces sp.
GGTGGGCTGCTTGTCGAGGTCGGCACGGGGCATGGGCAGATCCTCCCAGCGAGCCCCTCCCCCGGCATGCCGGGCTGCCTCACGTCGTTGAGTGGCGCCCTGTGGGGTTCGACACGCCGGAGTCGCCCACACGACCCGCCACTCAACGACGTCGCGGGCTGGCCCGACTGAGGCGGCTCTGCCGACTCGCCGGGCCCATAGGGGGGCCGTACCCTCGGCCTGTGGCGATCCCGGTCCTCCCCGCGACGACGGCTCCCCGGGTGCGCACCATGCCCCTGGAGGATCCCGGCCCCCTGCTCGACCGGCTGCCCGGTACGGCCGGCACCGCCTGGGTCCGCGACGGCGATGGCCTGGTGGGCTGGGGAATCGCCGCATCCTTCGATGTCACCGGCGACGAGCGCTTCAGCCGCACCCAGCGCTGGTGGGCCGAGTGGTGCCGGCTCGCCGACATCGACGACCCGCTCCAACTGCCCGGCACGGGTCCGGTCGCCTTCGGCTCGTTCACCTTCGACCCGGAGCCGGCCTCGGGTCGCACGTCGCGGATCGTGGTCCCGCGCGCGGTGCTCGGACGCCGCGAGGGACGCGCATGGCTCACTGTCGTCGATGACCCTGACGACCTTCTTCCCCCCGACGCGCTGCTGCCCGCGCCGATGCAGCCCCCGGCGCCCACGCGCGTCGACTGGGGCCGCGGCACGCGCACGTCGGAGGAGTGGAAGGCCGCGGTGGGAGAGGCGATCGATCGCATCGGCCGCGGCGAGGTCGACAAGGTGGTGCTCGCGCGCGATGTCGTCGCCGAAGTCAGCGACGACTTCGACACGCGCTACCTGCTGCAGCGGCTGTCCGCGGCGTACCCGGAATGCTGGACCTTCCAGGTCGACGACATGGTGGGGGCGACGCCTGAGCTCCTGGTCCGTCGCACGTCCGACACGGTGCTGTCGCGCGTCCTGGCGGGCACAGTGAAGCGCCGCGGCGACGAGAGCGAGGACGCGAGCATGGCCGAGGCGCTCCTGGGGAGCGGCAAGGACCTCGAGGAGCATGAGTACGCCGTGCGCTCGGTCGCACGCGCCCTGGGCCATCACTGCACCGACCTGCGCGTGCCCCAGAGGCCGCACGTCCTGCGGCTCGCCAACGTGCAGCACCTCGCCACCGACGTCACCGGACGCCTGGCCGACGGTGCCCCGGTCCTTGCCCTAGCCGCCTCCTTGCATCCGACGGCTGCCGTCTGCGGCACGCCCACCGAGCGCGCTTCCGCGATGATCCGCGAGCTCGAGGGCATGGATCGCGGGCGCTACGCCGGGCCGGTCGGCTGGTTCGACAGCCGTGGCGACGGCGAGTTCGGGATCGCGCTGCGCTGCGCCGAGGTGCGCCCAGGCTCGCTGCGGCTCTTCGCCGGATGCGGGATCGTGAGCGGATCCGATCCGGAGGCAGAGCTCGCGGAGTCACGCGCCAAGTTCGCCCCCATCCGGCAGGCGCTCGCCTGAGGCAGCGCGCCTAGGCTGACGCCATGACCGAGGGAGCAGCCCCGCACGCCGGCGGAGCCGCCCCCGTCGGGCCGGCGCGGATCGAGCGCCGTCGCCGGATCCTCGCCGCGGCCCACGACCTGTTCGAGGACGTCGGCATCGCCGCGACCTCGCGACGCGATGTCGCGGTGGCCGCCAATGTGGCCACCCGCTCGGTCCACGCCCTGGCATCCGACCGCAGCAGCCTCCTCGCGCTCGTCACCGAGGCCCTGCCCTTCCCGCCCACGTCGCAACGACTGCAGGAGCAGGCGCAGTCAGCGGAGGCGCGCGGCGAGGCGCTGCAGACGATCCTGGCCACCGCCCGCGAGGCCTTCGGGGCGCCCGCGTCCGTCTGGGATGTAATCGAGCTCCAGGCAGCGGCTATCGCTCCCTTCGACGAGGGACTGGCCGCCGTGGTCCGCGACCGGGTGGCCCTGCGGTGGGAGGCCGCCCGATCCGTCGTGCGCCAGCTACGCGGCGAGGGTGGCGTGGACTCGACCATCGACGACGATGCCGCAACCTTGCACCTGCTCGCAGTCGGCGCCGGCCTGGCCCTGCTCGAGGGACTCACGCCACGGCCGGTCGAGGCCGCCGCCTGGGTGCGCCTCACGTCGCGACTGCTCGAGTCGCTCGCCGCCATCGATCCACGGGGTCGCGAATACGAGGGGCAGACGCGGCCCTGGCGTATCCGTGTGGTGGCACCCGCCACTCCGGCTGCCACTGCGCGCGTGCTGCGCGTGCTGGCGCTCGTCGGCGCCGACGTCGTCACGCTCTTCACCCATGCCCAGGACGATGGGACGCAACTCATCGACCTCATCTGCTCGGCACCCGAGGTGCTCACTCGCGACGACCTCACCCGGTCGCTCGCCACCGCCGGGCATCGCGTCCTCGCCGCTCCGGGCATCCCCGAGGACGAGCACGACCTGGTCACGCGCATCCTCGATGCTGCCGCGGGACTCGTCGAGCATCCGGAGCGCGCACCTCGCGCCGCCGCGGACCTTGTCTTCGCCGACTCGTGGACGGTGGAGCCGGCCACCGAGGGCGCGGACGCCTCCAGTGACGTGATGCGACTCCAGTGGACCCCCGACCATCACGTCGTGCTGCGCCGCGAGGGCGCCCCCTTCGCCGCCGTCGAGCGTGCCCGCGCCTCTGCGCTGCTGCGCCTGGTCGATGCCGTCGCCAGCGCTCCTGCGGGCACCGGTGGATTCGGCTGGGTGGAATACCTGCGCGATGGCACCCAGGTGGTCATCCGCCTGGCCCGCCCCGAGGATGCCGAGGGCGTGGCCGAGATGCATGACCGTTCCTCCGATGCCACCCGCTACCAGCGCTACTTCACGCCCAACACCGACTGGCGCGAGGACCAGCTGCGCCGCATAGCCGGCGGCCACCGCGGCGCCACGCTCGTCGCGGTCAACTGGCGTGGCGACATCGTCGGGTTGGGCAATGTCTTCCCCGATCGTCCCGGCGACACATCAACCGCGGAGATCGCCGTCATCGTGGAGGACGCCTGGCAGGGCCGTGGACTGGGCGGCCGTCTGCTCGGGCACCTGCTCGAGCTCGCTCGCCGCCAAGGCTTCGACGACGTCGTGGCGCTCGTGCTCGCGAGCAACTCGGGGATGGTCCGGCTCCTGGAGCGCCTCGGCCTCGACTGGGCGAAGGACGCAGACCCCGATCTCGGGCCGACGATCGTGCGGATGACCGCACCGCTCACCTAGGTCAGGGCGGCGCGGACAGTCGCCTGGACCGAGGCGATGAGATCGGCCTCGTCAGGGCGGCTCGGGCTGCGCACGACGATCACGCGCACGGCGTCGGACCGGCGTTCCAGTGACGCGGCGAGCGCCGAAGCAGAGTCGACCTCCTCCACCTCGATCCCCGGTGCGTCCAGGAGAGCCTCCAGCGATCCGCCGTGCGGGGTGCCGAAGACGCGCTCGAAGTCGGTCGCGAAGTCGGGGGCGCCTTGCTCCAGGGTCGAGAAGATCCCGCCGCCGTCGTTGTCCAGGACGACGTACACCAGCCTCGGTCGATCCTCGGTCGCCGGCACGATGAGTCCATTGCGGTCGTAGATCGCGGTGAGGTCGCCGATCAGGGCGTACGTCGTGGCCTCGGGATGGCGCTCGGCGTGCGCCAGGGCCGCACCCCACGCGGTCGAAACCACCCCGTCGATGCCCGAGGTGCCGCGGTTGCCAACGCACCGCGCGCGCAGGGGCCCGGAGAACATCGACACGTGTCGCACGGGCCAGGACGGCCCGATGACGAGGAGGTCATCCAGCCCTGCGGCGCGCGCGACAAGCCGGGCGGCAACCGGCCCGGGCACCGCGTCCGCACCCGTCGGCCAGGCCGACTCCACGACGGAGGCCGCGCGGGCGTCGGCTGCCTGCCACGCCGCGAGCCATGCGGGATCGGCATCGCCGTCGGGGACGGGCACGGCATCGACGATCGTCGCGGCGGAGAGCACGGGGTCGACCCGCCCGAGGTAGGGCGGCACGTCGACGGCGAGGTGCGTGCCCGCCGCCCTCAGCAGCGCATTGATCGAACGGTGCAGGCCCACTCGGCCGATCGACACCACCACATCGGGTGCCGGCATCGCGCCGGCGATGAGCGGGCCGTGTCGCAGGGCGTGGGGATGGCCGGTGAGATTGCCGGTCGGCTCGCTGATGACGGGCCAGCCGAGCGCGCTCGCGAGAGTTGCGGCAGCATCGCGCGTCGGCGCGTCGTCGAAGTCCCCGACGACGAGGACACCGCGGCCGGGGGTCTCGGTGAACGACGACAGGGGCGGTCCCTCCCGCGTGGCGCGCGCTGCGCGACGGGACACGTCGACGGGAGCGATCGCGTGCGCTCCCGGCTCGACGAGCGGCTCCCCGAACGGCACGTCCAGGTGCACCGGACCGGGATGGGCTCCGGTGGCCAGGTCGACGGCGCTCGCCACAGCGCTGCGTAGAGCCGCCTCCTCCAGGCCCTCGAGGTCGATCCAGGTGACCGCATCGACGCCGTAGAGATCGCGTTGGTCGATGGTCTGGTTGGCCCCCGACGCGCGCACGGCTCCGGGCCGGTCGGCAGTGACGGCGATGAGCGGCAGGCCGGAGTACGCCGCCTCGACCATCGCCGGATGCAGGTTGACCGCCGCGGTGCCGGACGTGGTGACCACGGCAACGGGCCGACCGGACACGCGCGCCAGGCCGAGCGCGAGATAGGCGCCGGACCGCTCGTCGATGCGCACGTGCAGTCGCACCAGGCCGCGGCGCTCCGCGTCAGCAAGGGCGAGCGCGAGGGGGGCCGAACGCGACCCCGGGCAGACGACCCAGTCGCTCACGCCGCGAGCCAGCAACTCCTCGACGACGGCTCGCGCGATCGCCGGGCTGCTCACGCCCGTCAGCCTCTCACGCGTCGAGCGCCTCGACGAGCCCGGCGCCGCCGCCCTCCCAGGCGTCGACGAGTCGCTGTCGCCACCAGCGCGCGCGGGCATCGCCGATGAGATCGCGAGCTGCCATGAGGGCGTCGAGATCGGGCACGATGCGCTCGACCGGCATGTGACCGTCGAAGGGCAGGAGCGGCGGAGAGATGACATCGCGCGCAAGCAGGGTCCCGGTGCCCAGCCCGCATGCCGGCGGGTCGCCGGTCAGTGCCGCGGCCAGCGCGAGCCCGCTGGCGAGGCCGACGGCCGAGTCGAGGGACCCGCTCACAACGACGGGACCACCCCATGTCCGCGCCAGCGACAGGGCAGCGGCCACGCCACCGAGCGGCGCGGCCTTGAGGATGACGATGTCCGCGGCCTCGAAGGCGCGCGGGTCGCCGAAGCGGACTGACTCGTCCAGGGCGATGGGAAGGTCCAGGACACGACGGAGCGCCAGCGTTTCGTCGACGGTCGCGCAGGGCTGCTCGACGTACTCGATGCCGTAGGCGCCGAGGCGTCCGAGTGCACGCGCCGCATCGTCAGCCGACCAGCCGCCGTTGGCATCGAGCCGGATGCTGGCGGTCCCGCCCGATTGGGACGCGAGCGCGCTGTCCGCAGCATCGCGGACCGCGGCGACTCGCGCTTCGTCGTCGGCGAGGACCTCGCCCATCGCCGCGACCTTGACCTTGATCGTCGTGCAGCCGTGCTCCAGCACGGCCTGGCGGGCGAGCGCAGCCGCGTCCTGCGCCGACACGGCGGGGATGATGGCGTTGACCGGGACGAGTTCGCGCCGCGGCTCAGGCCAGGTGCCGAACGCCGCTTCCACGGCGGAGGCCAGCCACAGGGCGCAGCCACGCGGCGCGTAGTCGTCGAAGGGAGCGAAGTCGCCCCAGCCGCTGGGCCCGCGGATGAGCAGGCCCTCGCGGACGTCGATCCCGCGGAAGCGCCGGGTGAGCGGCAGTGCGTAGGGCACCGCATCGTGGAGGATGTCGGAGAGGGAAACGTCCACGACGGTCAGGGGCGGCGCGGGAACTTCGCGAAGTCGGGCGAGCGTCTCTGCGCGTAGGCATCGCGCCCCTCCTGGGCCTCCTCGGTCATGTAGAACAGCAGGGTTGCGTCGCCGGCAAGCTGCTGCACCCCGGCCAGGCCATCGTCGGCCGCATTGTGGGATGCCTTGAGCATGCGTAGGGCGAGCGGCGACAGCGAGAGCATCTGGCGTGCCCAGTCGACCGTCTCACGCTCGAGGTCGGCCAGCGGCACCACGGCGTTGACCAGGCCCCAGTCGAAGGCCTGCTCCGCGCCGTACTGACGGCAGAGCATCCACACCTCGCGCGAGCGCTTCATCCCGATCGTGCGGGCCAGCAGCCCCGAGCCATAGCCGCCGTCGAAGGAACCCACCTTCGGGCCGGTCTGGCCGAAGCGCGCGTTGGACGCCGCGATCGACAGGTCGCAGACGACATGCAGCACGTGGCCGCCGCCGATGGCGTAGCCGGCGATCATCGCGATGACCGGCTTGGGGGTGCGCCGGATCTGGACCTGCAGGTCGAGGACGTTGAGTCGGCCGATGCCCTTCTTGGCCACGTCGTCGTCGCCGATGTAGCCGTCGTCGCCGCGGATCATCTGGTCACCGCCGCTGCAGAAGGCCCAGTCGCCCTGGCCGGTGAGGATGATGACGCCGATGCTGTCATCGTCGCGCGCCTTGTTGAGCGCGTCGGAGATCTCGAAGAGGGTCCGCGGGCGGAAGGCATTGCGCTTGTGTGGGCGGTCGATCGTGATCTTGGCGATGCCCGCCGCATCGCCGGTGGAGTGCTCGTAGCGGATGTCGCCGTACTCCCCCGCACTCACCCACTCGCACGCCGGCACGATGCTCGAGTGCCCCGGGTCCGTGAACGCCGGAGATCCCTCGGCCACGACGGGCGGGAGGGGGTATCGGGTGCGGGAATCGAACTCCTGCGGCACCGGCGACTCCTTCGTGTGGGCCGGCGGGGATCACCGGCAGCGCCCAACCTAGTCAGGCCTACTCTCGTCCGCATGGCGGCACTCCCTCTGCGCGCGGTCGACGTGGCCCCCGGTCCCGCGGGCATCGAGGCGGCGCGCGCGGCCCTCGTGGCGCGCATGGCCGGCGACGGAGCTCCCTTCGCTCTCGTGCCGCAGCCCTCCCGCCACGTCACGCAGGAGTACGCGCGAATGGTGCGCGCCTGCGTGCGCCCCGACGAGCCCGTCGAGGACGACGACACGGCCCTGGTCGCCGCCACCAGCGGCTCGACCGGTGCGCCTCGCGGGGTTCTCGTGACTCGCGCGAACCTGCATGCTGCGGTCGAGGCCTCCTGGGAGCACATCCCCGGCCTACGCGCGTGCGCGTGGGTCCTCGCGTTGCCGGTGACGTCGATCGGCGGCTTCGGCGCGATCGTGCGCGCCTACCTCGCCGGCACCGCGCTGCACCCGCTCGCGTCGGTGGGCGGGGCCGAGCCCTTCCGCGTCGAGGATCTCCTCGCCCTTCCCGTCGACGACCCCTTCGCGATCTCGCTGGTGCCGACCCAGCTCGCCGATGTCCTCGCCTCGCCCGAGGCCACCGCATGGCTCGCGCGCGCCACCGCCGTCCTCGTGGGCGCTGCCGCGACACCCGATTCGCTCGCGCAGCAAGCACGTGACGCGGGCGTGCGCCTCGTCACGACGTACGGCATGACGGAGACGACCGGCGGCTGCGTCTACGACGGTGTCCCGCTGCCCGGGGTGCGCATTGAGATCGCGGATGACTCCCGCATCGAGGTGATCGGTCCGCAGGTTGCGGCCGGCTACCGCGGCGACCCGGACGCGCCTGAGTTCGGCGGCCTCGGTCGCGACCGACGCTTCCTCACCGCGGACCACGGGACCTGGGAGGACGGCCGACTGCGCATCATGGGACGCCGCGACGACGTGGTCACGGTGCACGGAGTCAACGTCGCCCTCGACGCTGTCGAGTCGGTCGTGCGCAGCGAGCTCGGCGTGCGCCAGGTGGCGGTCGTCGCGGTGCCCGACCCACGTCAGGGCCATCGGATCGTCGCCTTCGTGGTGATGCACGATCCGGCGGGCCTGACGGCCATCGCCCCGCTGGTCGTCGAGCGCCTCGGCGGAGCGGCACGGCCGGAGGTCATCCCCGTCGACGCACTGCCCATGCTCCCCAGTGGCAAGATCGACCGCCTCGCCCTGCGCGCGCTCGCGCAGGGCGACTGATCGGAGGGCGCATGGCCACGGCTCGGGAGTGGATCGAGGGCGCGCGCCCGCGCACGCTCGGTGCCGCGATCGCACCGATCGCCGTGGGCACAGGGGCTGCAGCCACCCTCGGAGCAGTCCAGCCGATGCGCGCTGCACTCGCCCTCATCGTCATGCTCGCTGCCCAGGTGGGGGCCAACTACGCCAACGACTACAGCGACGGGATTCGTGGCACCGACCGCGAGCGTGTCGGGCCGGTCCGGCTGGTCGGCCAGGGCCTGGCGACTCCCGGACAGGTGCGCCTCGCCGCCATCGCCAGCCTCTTCGTCTCGGCGCTGGCCGGGCTGGCACTCGTGGCACTCACCGGGCAGTGGTGGCTCCTCGCGGTGGGCGCGATCGCGCTGCTCGCGGCATGGCTCTACACGGGCGGACCTGCGCCCTACGGCTACCTCGGGCTCGGCGAGGTGTTCGTCTTCCTGTTCTTCGGAGTGGTGCCCGTCGTCGGCACGGCGTATGTCCAGGCGCTCACCGTGCCCACGGCCGCCTGGGTGGGCTCGATCGGGGTGGGAGCCCTCACCTGTGCCGTGCTCGTCGCCAACAACCTGCGCGACATCCCCACGGACGCCGAGGCCGGCAAGCGCACGCTCGCCGTGCGACTCGGCGACCGACCCACGCGGGTCGGCTACGTCGTGCTCGTCGTCTCGGCGTTCGCGATCATCCCGCCGCTCGCGCTACCGGCTGGGCTCGGCCTGTCCTTCGCGTGGCTCGGCATCGTCTCCGCTGCCCTTGCCCTGCGGCCCGTCGTCGCGGTGACCAGCGGCGCCTCCGGCCGAGCTCTCGTGCCCGTGCTGCAGTCCACCGGACTGCTCGTCCTCGCCTACGGGGTGCTGCTGGGGATCGGGCTCGCCCTGTCGTGACACCGGCTCGTCATCGACGTCCTCGGCCACCTTGCTCCGCTCGATGCGATCGTCGATACGACGGAAGACACCGGCGAGACCCGCGCTGGCCTTGTCGCGCGTCCGGTCCAGCAGGATGAAGCTGATTACACCCGAGATCACCAGCGCCACAGCGATTGCGAGAAGGCCCCGCATCGGCGTCACCACCTGGATGAGCAGCCAGACTGCGACGAGCAGGGCGACCCGCAGGGCGGTGTAGAGGGCGATGCCGCGCATCCCTCCACGCTAGGCGCGCCGACTTCCTCGCGCACAGGGGGGCCAGCCGCGAGGGAGCGGCGGCCGGGCCGGGGGGTTATCGTGGACAAAGGAGGTGAGCATGCTCAGAGTCGTGACCGTCCTGCTGGGACTGGCCGTCTACATCTGGTTCATCATCGACGTCCTGCGGACGTCGCGGGCAAGCGTGCGCACCCTCCCGAAGTTCGTCTGGCTCCTCATCGTCGTCCTCATCCCGCTCCTGGGCGGCGTGCTCTGGTTCTTCGGGGGGCGCCCCCGCGGCCAGGGCCGGAAGCGGCGACGCGGGCCCGTGGCCCCCGACGACGATCCGGCCTTCCTGCGCCAGCTCGACGACGACGCCTGGGTCCAGCGCATGAAGCGCAAGCGCGGCGAGGCCGACGGCCAGGCCCCGGCCTAGAGGCCGGCGTAGGAGTGCAGGCTGTTGACGAAGATGTTGACGCCGAAGTAGTTGATGAGGAACGACGCGAAGCCGAGCAGTGAGATGTACGCCGCTCGGCGGCCCCGCCATCCTGCAGTCGATCGCGCGTGCAGGTAGCCGGCGTAGATGACCCAGGTGATGAAGGCCCACGTCTCCTTGGGGTCCCAGCCCCAGTAGCGGCCCCAGGCGTTCTCGGCCCAGATGGCTCCGCTGATGACGGCGAAGGTCCACAGGGGGAAGGCGAAGGCGAGGATGCGGTAGGCCAGCGTATCGAGACGCGACGCATCAGGGAGCGAGGCAACGAGGCCGGTGACGCGACCCTTGCGCTCTGCGCGATCGCGCCAGAGGTAGAGCACGGAGATCGCCGCAGCCACGGTGAACGCCCCGCCGCAGATGATGGCCGCGGCGACGTGGATGACGAGCCACCAAGACTTCAGCGCAGGCACGAGCTGTGCGGCCTCGGTGTAGAGGACGGTCACCGCCAGTCCGAGACTGAGCAGGGAGAGGAAGACGACCGGCAGCCCGAGCCAGCGGATGTCGCGACGCAGCGAGACGACGAGGAAGACCGCGAGGATGCCGAACGTCCAGGCGAGGGAGAACTCGTACATGTTGCCCCAGGGCACGCGGCCGGCCCACACCCCGCGCAGCACCAGGCCCACCAGCAGCAGGCCGGTCGCCAGCCAGGTGAGGGCCATGGCGATGTTGCCCGCGCGCCTACCGGGGGCGGGATCCGCCGGAGGTGCCTGAGGGGTCGCGTCCGCGGGGGCTCCCGCTCCGACCGGGACGAGTTCGGGGGACATCACGCGCTGCCCGCGCGCGGCGAAGCTCACGGCGAAGGCGATGAGGGCGGCGATGAGCACGAGCATGGACGAGTAGACGGCGAGGTTGCTCCACTCCGCCAGGGATGCCGATGTCATGCCTTGCCACTCCCTTCGTTGACGGCCTCGACCACCGCGTCGATGTCGGGGGCGAGGTCTGCCTCGTCACTGCGCGCCAGGCCCGCGACGCTCACCACGGTAGTACCCGCCGGTGAGTCGCTGGCGCGCACCCACACGCGCCTACGCTGGATGAACAGCGACATCATCAGTCCCGCGAGGGCCACCATCGAGGCGATGAGCGCAGGCTCCTTGCCCGGATCGTGCGCGATCTGGAACGACGCCCAGCGGATGATCCCGGTGAACTCCACGGTGCCGTTGCCCCCCGGCAGCGCCCACGTCTCTCCCGGCCGCAGGGCCTCGATGCCCAACTGGGTCATGCCCTCCGTCTCGAGGGCGTAGATGCTCTGCGGCACACCCGAGTCCAGGCCCAGGTCGCCGGCCCATGCCGAGAGGAAGACGAAGGGGTCGTCCGTCTCGGGGAAGGTCGAGTGGGGGCCGCGGACCTCGTCGACGGCCGCGGTGGGCAGGAAGAGGCCCTCGATGCCGATGGACGGTGTCGCATCCGGGGCCTTGAGCACCCCGGTCGAGGTGAGGTTGCCGTCCTGCGGCAGGAAGACGACGCCTTCATCGTGCACGACCCGGCCGAGGGCATCGGTGAGCCGCAGGACAGGGGCGTATCCGTGGCCGACGAGGAAGACCTTCGCGCCGTCAATGCTCAGCGGCTCGTTGACACGCACGACGACGTCCTCGGCCGGCGCGCCCGGCGTGGGCCAGAGCGTGAGCTCGGCCTCGAAGAGCCGGGGAGCGCCGCGCTGGGCCTCGCCTCGCTCGAAGTCCACGCGGAAGTCGTCGAGCGTGAAGGCGAAGGGCGGCAGGGCCGCCGGATCGACCAGGCGCCCCCCGCCCCATGCGTCGTACTGGGTGAGTGTGTCGGCGAACCCACTGCCCTCGCGGACGATGACGTTGCCCCGCCAGCCGAAGAGCGCGCCGTAGCCCACCGCGATGAGCAGGACGATGAGCGCCGCGTGGAAGAGCAGGTTGCCCGTCTCGCGCCAGTAGCCCTTCTCTGCCGCCACCCATCCGTCCCCACGGGCGACCCGCCACCTGCGTGCCTTGAGTCCTGCATAGGCACGGTCCAGGACGGCGTCGACGGATTCGGTCGACTCCCAGGTGCGGTGCTCCGGCATGCGGTCGAGCCGACGCGGCGCCGCCGGGGGCGCGCTGCGCAGCGCGCGCCAGTGCAGCCGGGTACGGGGCAGCACGCAGCCGATGACCGAGACGAACAGCAGCAGATAGATGGCGGCGAACCATGGGGCGGCGTAGACGTCGAAGAAGCCGAGACGGTCCAGGACCGGGCCCCAGGTCGGGTTGCCCTCGATCCACTCGTTGACCCGGATGGGGTCCAGGCCGCGCTGGGGGAGCACCGATCCGGGGATCGCCGCGATAGCGAGGAGGAAGAGCAGGATGAGGGCGACCCGCATGCTGGTGAGCTGTCGCCAGCACCAGCGGGCGAAGCCCACCGCGCCGAGTGGCGGCGGGGCCGCGGGCTCGGCTGGGGCCAGGTCGGTCGTGGTGCTCATCCCTAGCCAGTCTGCCCCGACCGGCGCGAGCGCGCGCCTCCAGGTCTCCCCCGGGGGCTCGTGCTAGATCGGCGTCTCGAATCCCGGCACGAGGGTTCGCATCCAGATCGTGATCGAGTCCCAGATGCCGGAGACGAGCAGCAGGCCGATCGCCACCAGCAGCCCTCCGCCGATGCGCATGATGAGGACGTAGTGGCGCCGCACCCAGGCGAGCGTGCCCGCGGCCTGGCGGAAGAGCAGCCCGAGCAGGATGAAGGGCAGCCCCAGGCCCAGGCAGTAGACGAACGACAGCAGGGCGCCGCGCGCTGCGCTCGCCTCGGTGAAGGCGAGGCTCTGGACCGCGGTCAGCGCCGGCCCGATGCACGGCGTCCAGCCGAGGCCGAAGAGCACGCCGAGCAGGGGCGCACCCCACACGCTGTAGTTCGGCATGCGGTGCATCCGCCACTCGCGCTGCATGCCGGGGATCACGCCCATGAACGACAGGCCCATGACGATGACGATGACGCCGAGGACCCGACTGATGATCGGCTGATACTCCAGCAGGAGCGACCCCAGGCCGCCGAAGAGCAGCCCGTAGGACACGAAGACCACGGAGAAGCCCAGGACGAAGAGCACGCTGCCCAGCAGGACGCGGCTCTTCACCGCCACCGTCGTGGTCCCCGTGCGCTCCTCCCCGGCGATCTCCGCGCCGGTGAGGCCCGTCACGTAGGACAGGTAGCCCGGGGCGAGCGGGAGGACGCACGGGCTGGCGAAGGACACGACGCCCGCGGCGAAGGCCAGGAGCAGGGCGAGGAGCAGGCTGCCGCTCGCCACGGTCTCCGCGATGCCCACGTCAGCAGCCTACGACTTCGCGACATCCTCGATGAGGGCCGTCAGTGTGGCCTCGGTGACCCGGCCGAGGATGCGACCGGCGACGCGCCCCTCGCGATCGACGACGAGGGTCGACGGGATCGCCTGGGGTGGCAGGGTGTCGCTGAAGAGCAACTGCAGTCGGCCGTCGGCATCGATCACATTGGGATAGGTCACGTCGTAAGCGTCGATGAAGGCCAGCGCCGCTTCCTTGGTGTCGCGGGTGTCGAGGCCGACGAACTGCACGCCGTCATCGCGCACCTCGCGCCAGACAGCCTCGAGCGCGGGCGCCTCCGCCCGGCACGGGGCGCACCAGGAGGCCCAGACGTTCAGGACCACCACCTCGCCGAGGTGGTCGCTCAGCCGGAACTCCCCGCCGTCGAGGGTGGGGCCCACCAGATCCGGCGCGGGGCCGCGCTCCTCGGGGGCGATGAGGACGATGGAGCCGTCCCCGGCCACGAACGCCGTGCCCGTGCCCTCGTCGCCGCTCGCGCTGGAGCCGCAGGCGGTGAGGAGCAGGAGCGCTGCCAGCGCGGGGATGAGGCGTCGCATGACTCGATCGTCACATGCCGCGCGCCGTCGAGCACCCGGGGCTCAGGCGCCTCGGCCCTTGGCGCCGGGAAGCAGGTCGGCAGCAGGCTCGGAGTACTCGATGGACGCCAGTCGATCGCCATCGAACTCGAAGGACGTAAGGGAGGCGAGCGAGCACTCGCGCTTGCGCGGGTCGTGCCACAGGCGCCTGTCCTCAGCGTGCAGGCGGGCAATCCAGATGGGCAGCTGATGGCTCACGATGACGGTCTCGCGTCCGCGGGCCTCATCGCGCGCGCTGCCGATGGCCTCCGTCATGCGCTCGGCCAGGTCGACGTAGGGCTCGCCCCACGACGGGGTGAACGGGTTCCACAGGTGCCGCCATGCCCGCGGCTCGCGCAGCACTCCGTCGCCGACGCCGACGCGCTGGCCCTCGAAGACATTGCCCGCCTCGATCACGCGCGGGTCGGTGACGATCTCGAGCCCGTGCACAGCCGCGATGGGGGCGGCCGTCTCCTGCGCCCGGTCGAGCGGCGAGGCCACCACGCGCGCGATGTCGCGGCCGGCCAGCGCCTGCGCGGCCCGGTCCGCCATGGCGCGACCACGCTCGGAGAGGTGGAAGTCCGGCAGGCGCCCATAGAGCACGCCCTCCGGGTTATGCACCTCGCCGTGACGCAGCACGTGCACGACGGTGCGGTCGCCCGACGTCGTCATCGCATCACTCAGGTGGCCTTGCGGCGCGCGGCCGCGCGACGCCGGCTCGGACGCCAGGACGACTCGCCGGCCTCGAGCGCGGCCAGGCGCAACTCCTCGCCATGTGCGGCGAGAGCCTCGGCGAGAGACACCGGGGTGGGGTCCTCGGCGAGCACATCCACACGCAGGCCGTGCTCCTCGGCGGTCTTGGCAGTCTGCGGCCCGATGCACGCGATGATCGTCGTCGTGTGCGGCTTGCCCGCGATGCCGACCAGATTGCGCACGGTGCTGCTGGAGGTGAAGAGCGCCGCGTCGAAGCCGCCGGACTTGATCGCCTCGCGTGTCTCGGCGGGCGGCGGGGCAGCGCGGACAGTGCGGTACGCCGTCACGTCCTCCACCTCCCAGCCCAGCTCGGCGAGCCCAGCGGCGAGCGTCTCCGTGGCGATATCGGCACGCGGGAGGAACACGCGGTTGATGGGGTCGATCAGCTCGTCGTAGGGCGGCCACTCCTCGAGCAGGGCCTGCGTCGAGGTCTCGCCCACCGGGACGAGGTCGGGCTGCACGCCGAAGGCCACGAGCGCAGCCGCGGTGTCCGACCCGACGGCAGCGACCTTGAGGCCGGCGAAGGAGCGGGCATCGAGGCCGTACTGCTCGAGCTTCTCGCGCACAGCGCGGACGGCATTGACGCTCGTGAAGCCGATCCACTCGTAGCGCCCGGAGACCAGCCCGTGGACCGCACGATCCATCTGCTGCGGGGTGCGCGGCGGCTCGACGCTGATGGTCGAGACCTCGACCGGGATGGCCCCGAAGCGCACCAGCCGGTCGAGCAGGTCGTCGGAGCGGTCCTGGGTGCGGGGCACGAGCACGCGCCAGCCGAAGAGCGGCTTGACGTCGAACCACGCCATGCGGTCGCGCTGCGTGACGACCTCGCCGACGACAACCACGCCCGGGCCCGCCTGCTTGGCAGCCTTGACGTCCGCTGCGACATCGTCGAGCGTGGTCACGATCGAGCGCTGCTCCACCGTCGTGCCACCGCGCGTGATGATCATGGGGGTCTCCCCGGGCCGGCCTGCGGCCAGGAGCGCCTTGGCGATTGCCGGTGCCGCGTCGGCGCCATCCGGCACGACGACGGTCACGCGGTCGCGTGCGAGCGGGGTCCAGTCGACGTCCGGATCCGAGGCGCTCACGACGTGGACCTCGCGGCTTCGCCGCCCCGTGAGTCCCATGCCGGCGTACGCCGGCACCGCCACGGCAGTGCTCACGCCCGGGGCGATCTCGAAGGGGACCTTGGCCTTGCGCAGCGCCGCGGACTCCACCGCGAGCGATCCGTCGAGGACGGGGTCGCCGGCGAGCAGACGCACGGTGCGGCTGCCCTCTCGCGCGGACTCGATGACCAGCTTGGCTCGGCCGGCATGATCGAGTGGCAGCCCCTTGGCATCGACGGCGGCGACGAGCTCGGCATCCGGGCTCACCAGGCCGCGCGCGATCTCGACGGTGTCGAAGTCGGCGATCACGCGCTCAGCCGTGCGCAGCAGCTCGGCAGCGCGCAGGGTCAGCAGTTCGGGGTCGCCGGGGCCCGCCGCAACGAGGGCGACGGGACCGAGCTTCTTCTTGGTGCGGGTTGCGCTCACGGGGAACCTTCGGATCGTGGGAGGTGGATGGTCTGGGGCGGGCAGTGGCGCCTAGGCGCTCACCGCCCCGGGTTCGTGCGCTGCCTGGCGCTGGCGGAACGCGAGGATCTGCAGTTCGACGCCGACATCGATGGCGCGCACCTCGACTCCCTGGGGCACGGCGAGGAAGCGCGGCGCGAAGCTGAGGATGTGCGTGATGCCCGCGGCGACCAGGCGATCGCAGGCGTCCTGCGCGGCGGCACCGGGGGTGGCGATGACGCCGATCTGCGCACCCGAGGCCACCTGGGGCAGGTCCGCGAGCGGGCGCACCGTGAGCGACTCGTCGCCGCAGGGGATGGCGCGGCCGACCACGTCGGGGTCGACGTCGATGAGGCCGACGACGCGGAACCCGCCGCCGGCGAATCCACGGTAGGTCGCCAGGGCGTGGCCGAGGTTGCCCAGGCCCACGATGACGACGCCGAGGGGCTCGTGGACGCCGAGCCAGTCCGCGATGCTGCGATGCAGGAAGTCGACGTCGTATCCGACCCCACGCGTCCCGAAGGACCCCAGGTGGGACAGGTCCTTGCGCAGCTTGGCGCTGGTCACCCCGCTGCGCTCGGCCAGCTCCGCCGAGGACACCGTGCCGATACCGGCGGCGCGCAGGCGGTCGAGCACGTGGAGGTAGACCGGAAGCCGCTCCACGGTGGCCGTGGGCACCTCGTCACGAGCGCGCGAGGGCGCGATGCGAAGGGACACGGCGGGACCTACCTGGAGGTACTGGCGCGGCGGGAAGCCGGCGGGCGAGATCCCAGGGTAGGGGCTTGTGAACGCAGGATACAAACCTCAACGGACGCAGTCGTCCGACTATCGGAGCCGCTAGGAGGCCAGGGCCGCGCGCAGGCGGCCGGCGTCCACCCTCCAGAAGTCGTGCACGACCCCGTCGAGGAGCACCACGGGGATCTGCTCGGCGTAGCGATCGGCAAGTTCTGGGTCGTCGAGGATCGAGACCTCAGCCCAGGCCACTCCCTCCCCCGCGCAGACGGCGGCCACGACGGCCCGTGCGTCGTCGCACAGGTGGCACCCCGGCTTGCCCACGAGAATCACCCGCTCTCCAGCCACCCCCCTAGTCTGACCGAGTGACCCGCCGATCGCCCGTGCTCCCCGCCTATCGCCATGCCGGCGAGGCGGCAGCCGCCGCGGCCGAGGTCGTGCCCGAGGGCGGCGCACCCGTGGACCCGACGGCCGCGGCGTTCTTCGACGTCGACAACACGATCATGCGCGGGGCCAGCATCTTCCACTTCGCCGTGGGCCTGGCACGACGCCGCTTCTTCGATGCGCGCCAGGTGGTCGACTTCGGTCGGCGTCAGCTGCGCTTTGTCCTGAGCGGATCCGAGGACCTCGAGGACATGGCCTCCGCCACGGCGTCCGCGCTCTCCTTCGTGGAAGGCCGGCGCGTCGACGAGTTGGTCGACCTCGGCGAGCAGATCTTCGACGAGGAGATGACGGACAAGCTGATCCCGGGGACGCTGGCGCTCGCACAGGCACACCTCGACGCAGGGCAGCGCGTCTGGCTGGTCACCGCCACCCCCGTCGAGCTCGCCACCATCGTCGCCAAGCACCTGGGCCTCACGGGGGCGCTCGGCACGGTCGCGGAGGTCCAGGGCGGGATCTACACCGGCCGCCTCGTCGGCGCTCCGCTCCACGGGCAGGCGAAAGCCGAGGCCGTGCGCGCCATCGCCGAGCGCGAGGGGCTCGACCTGACCCGCTGCTCGGCGTACTCCGACTCCGCGAACGACATCCCGATGCTGTCCCTCGTGGGGCACCCGGTGGCCGTCAATCCCGACCCGCTACTGCGGGCGCATGCGCGGGAGAACAACTGGCCGATCCGCGACTTCCGTCGGCGCGCGAAGGCACGCCAGGCCGCGGTGCCGGCGCTCGCGGCGACCGCAGGGGTCGGGCTCGGCATCGCCGCGGGTTTCGCGGTGGGCCGTCTCGCCCGGCGCTAGCTCGCCCGGCGCTAGCTCGCCGGGAGCGGATTAGAAGGTCGACTCGCGCTGGACGAGCAGCCGGTAGAGCGACTGCTGGATGCGCTCGCGCACGGCGTCCGTGAGTTCAAGCACCGCCATCGGGTCGTCCGCGTCGGCGTCCAGGTCCTCGGTGTGCACGGGCTCGCCGAACTCGATGATCCAGCGACTGGGCAGCGGGATCATCCCGAGCGGGCCGAGCCATGGGAAGGTCGGCGTCATGGGGAAGTAGGGGAGTCCCAGGAGTCGGGCCAGCGGCGCGATGTTGCCGAGCATGGGATAGGTCTCCTCCGCACCCACGATGGCGGTCGGGATGATCGGCACGCGCGCGCGCAGCGCTGCCGACACGAAGCCGCCTCGCCCGAAGCGCTGCAGCTTGTAGCGCTCGCTGAAGGGCTTGCCCACCCCCTTGAAGCCCTCGGGCCACACGCCCACCAGCTCTCCCTGGCCGAGGAGCCGCTCGGCATCCGGCATGCAGGCGAGCGTGTGCCCGGCCTTGCGAGCCAGGGCGGACAGGAAGGGGGTCTGGAAGACCAGGTCCGCGCCCAGCATGCGCAGGTGGCGATGCGCCGGATGGTGGTCGCGCAGCGCGATCTGCGTCATCACCGCGTCCAGCGCGATCGTCCCCGAGTGGTTGGCGACGATGAGGGCGCCACCCGAGGAGGGCACTCGCTCGATGCCTCTCGTCTCGACACGGAACCACCGCTCGTAGAGCGGACGCAGTGGCGGGATGAGGACGTGGTCGGTGAGGTCCGGATCGAAGCCGAAGTCGTCGACGGTGTAGTCGCCCGTGAGCCGACGCCTGAGGAAGTCGAGGAAGCCCTCGTCGCTGCCGACGGTCTCAGGCGTTGCGCGATGCCCCGAGGGATCGAGGGGGATGATGCGGGCGTCAGGCATGCACGGCTCCCCTCATCGAGACCAGACTCGCAGCGCCGTCGAGGAGTCCGGAGACGAAGCCGGGGCCGAGGTCGTGGCCCGCGAGGAACTCGTCGAATGCGTCCGACGTCGAGCGCTTGGCGACGAAGCCCAGTTCGCGTCGGGCGCGAGTGGTGTCGATGGCCCGGCCGTAGGTGAGGAAGCGGACCTGCTCGGCCGAGAAGTCGACCAGGCGGGTCGGCGCGAGTGCCCGTCCGACGACGCCGAGCAGGGCACCGGGCACGGCCACGGTGGGGCGACCGGTGCGGCGCACGGCCTGGGACAGGGCAAGCACGCCGTCGCCGGCGATGTTGTAGACGCCCGTGGTGGAGCCCGTCACCGCCCGGTGCAGGGCTGCGATGGCGTCGTCCTCGTGGACGAACTGCAGCCGGGCGTCGAAGCCCAGGACGGTGGGGATCACAGGGAGGGTGAAGTACGCCGTCATCGCCGTCTCGACGCGCGGCCCGATGACATTGGCCAGGCGCAAGGTGGTGACCTCGACGTCGGGGCGCCGGCGAGCGAAACCGCGCACATAGCCCTCGACCTCGACCGAGTCCTTGGCCCATCCCGATGTCGGCGGATGCTGGGGCGACATGCCCTCGGTGAAGAGCGCGGGGTCGCGGGGGCCCGCACCGTAGACGGACGACGTGGACTTCACCACCAGACGGCCGACCGACTCCGACTTCTGGCAGGCCGCAAGGAGCTGCATCGTGCCGATGACGTTGATGTCCTTCATCGCCGTGCGGCCGCCGGCCTGCTGGGAGGTGGCGATGACCCCCATGTGGACGACGGTGTCGACTTCGGCGGAGGCCAGGACCCGGCCGATCACGGGGTTGCGGATGTCCGCCCGGACGAATTCCGCTCCCAGGAGGGGGCGCCGCGGGGGCACCACATCGACGCCGACGACGCGGTCGACGGAGGGATCGCGAACGAGGGAGCGGACCATGAGGCCACCGAGGTGGCGGGCGGCGCCCGTGACCAGCACGACGCGACCCATGATGCGACTACTTCTTGTTGCGACGCTGGACGCGCGTGCGCTTAAGCAGCTTGCGGTGCTTCTTCTTGGCCATGCGCTTGCGGCGCTTCTTGACCACCGAGCCCATCGATTACCTCATTCAGTCCGCGACGATCCCGGTGCAGTGCCGGGAGAGCCGACTCTATCCGATTGGATCGAGCGCGCCGTACGCGGCGTTGCCCGGTTGTCCGTCGGAGCCGTCTTGCTCAGCCGGCCTCGATGTAGGAGGTGCGCAGGTAATCGTGCACAGCCTGCTCCGGGACCCGGAAGGAGCGGCCGACGCGCACGGCGGGCAACTCGCCTGCGTGCACGAGGCGGTAGACCGTCATCTTGGACACGCGCATGAGCGACGCGACTTCGGCCACGGTGAGGAAACGCACCTCCGCCAGGGGGCGCTCGGGTCCACCGCTCATGTCTGCTCCTTGCCTCCGGTCGGGATGTCCCGCATCCCGTGACGGCGCGACGCTACTGCACTACGTGCCGCCCGTCACGTGGAATCTCGATTTCGAGCCTAGTGGGGCCCGTCGGAGCGCGTCGAGGGGGTCGAGTCGCCCGGATCAGACATGCGCGGGGTGCCTAGAACCAGGGGTCGGGATCCGCGACGAGGCCGAGGCGGGGGTAGACGGCGGTGCGCGTCGCGAGTACCGCCGCGTCGATCGGGCTGGCCGGATCGAATCCCTGGTCGAAGGGCTTGGGCCATGGCGTGCCGCCATCGGTCATGCGCAGCGGAGCGGGCCGACCCATCGTCCGCATGACATGCGACTGGAATCCCTCCGGCGTAGGAGTCTGCGGATCGATAGGTCTGCCGGCAGCTTCGGCGATGAGGTGCGTCCACGCGCGCGGCACGACGTCGACCCATTCGTAGCCTCCGCCACCCACCGCGATCCAGCGTCCATCGGCGTAGCGATGCGCCCATCGATGGATGGCCTCGTAGGACATGCGCTGGCCGTCGATGGTGAGCGCGAGGTGCGCGAGGGGATCGTCGATGTGGGTGTCGCACCCGTGTTGGCTCACGATGATCTGCGGGTCGAAGGCCTCGAGGACGTCGGGCACGACCGCGTGGAAAGCACGCAGCCAGCCCTGGTCCCCCGTCCCGGCGGGAAGCGCCACGTTGACCGCGGTGCCAAGGGCGCCCGGGCCCCCGGTCTCGTCGGCGAAGCCGGTGCCGGGGAAGAGCGTGAGCGGGCTCTCGTGCACGGAGATGGTGAGGACTCGGGGGTCGTCGTAGAACATCTGCTGTACGCCGTCGCCGTGATGGACGTCCACGTCGATGTATGCGATGCGCTGCACACCCTGGGCCAGCAGCCAGGCGATGGCGATGCCGATGTCGTTGTAGATGCAAAAGCCCGAGGCCGATCCGGGCATGGCGTGATGCAGGCCGCCCGCGATGTTGACCGCGTGTTGCGCGCGCCCGGAGTGCACCGCGTGCGCGGCCATGAGCGTTGCTCCTGCGACGAGCGCCGATGCGTCGTGCATCCCCGCGAAGGCCGGATCATCCGGCGTGCCCAGCCCGCGCGCGGGGTCGATGTCACGCGGATCAAGCGACGTGCGCTGCACCGCGGCGATGTACTCGAGGTCGTGCACCGCCGAGATCTGGTCGATGGCGGCTGGCGCGACGGGCGTGAGCACATCTACCGAGGGCGCCTCGAGCAGCCCGAAGTCACGTGTCAGGCGCATGGCGAGCTGCACGCGGATCGGCGCCAGGGGATGACCGGGCCCGAAGTCGTAAGCCCGCAGATCCTCATCCCAGACGACCGCGACGGCGTCGCTCACGCCCCCAGCTCCCGGCCGCGGTCCCGGGCCGCGCGCATCGCCTCGGCAACCAGTCCCATGAGATCGCCGGAGTCGAAGACGGCCAGCGCCGCGGCGGTGGTGCCCCCGGGCGAGGTCACCTGGGCGCGCAGCGCCGCCGGGTCGGCGCCCGGGCGACTGGCCATCGTGGCTGCGCCCACGACTGTCTGCGTGACGAGGCGGTGGGCCACCTCGGGGTCGATGCCCAGGTCGATCGCGCCGGCGACCATCGCCTCGATGAGCCGGAAGACGTATGCCGGGCCGGATCCCGACGTGGCGGTGACGGCGTCCTGCAGGTCCTCGGGCACGCGCACGACCGGGCCGACTGCGGACAGCAGGCTCTCCACGTAGTCGACCTGCTGCGGGGAACACGATGCGCCTGGCGAGATCGCCGTGATGCCGAGGTCGACGAGTGCGGGGGTGTTGGGCATCGCGCGCACAACCGCGGCGCGTGGCAGTCGCTCCTCGAGCGTGGTCAGGCGGACTCCGGCAGCCAGCGAGATCACGACGGTCCCATCGGACAGCAGCGGCGCGATCTCGTCGGCCACGGCGGCGATGTCCTGCGGCTTGACCAGCAGCAGGATCGTCGCGCTCGCCCGGGCGGCCTCCGCGATCGCCACGGCGCGCACCCCGTGCCGCTGCGATACCTCCGCGGCACGGTCCTCGCGCTTCTCGGAGATGACGAGCCTGTTGGGATCGGTGCCGGCGCGCAGCAGCCCGGCGACGAAGACCTCGCCCATGGCACCCGCACCGATGACGGCGATCACGGCGTCGAACCCGTCGGCTTCGGCAGGGAGGTCCTGGGGTCGAGCAGGGCCTGGATGGTGGGTGCGACGAGTCGCACGACGTACTCCTCGTTGGCGGATGCCAGCGGCTCGATGCGCATGACATAGCGCCCCGCGGCGACGCCGATGAGATAGCTGGAGATGAGGGCTACTCGCATGCGGGCGTCGGGGACGCCCACTGCCGACACGACGCGATCGATGACGGTGGTGTCGAGGTAGTCCTGAAGCGACTTCGTCAGGGCAGCAGCCGAGGCACCCGAGCGCGCCATGGAGATGAGGTCGTCGCGCACCTGGGGATCGCCGAGCGTGTCGAGGGTGAACCTCACCAGTCGCTCGCCGAGACCCTCCACCCCGGGCGCCAGGAGGGTGGGCACGGCCCCGACGGGGTCGGTGGGCAGCCTGAGCGCTGCCGCGAAGACCGCGTCCTTGTTGTCGTAGTACTTGCGCAGGACCGTGGGCGCGACGCCGGCTGCGGCTGCCAGGCCCTTGAATGTCGTGCGGGCGTAGCTGCCCGCAGCGAAGGCATTGCGCGCTGCGGCGATGGCCGCGTCACGGACCTGATCGCTGCTGCCCCGGACCGGCTCGGCCGGCGAATCGTCTGACATTGCGCCCACTCTAGGCGGGCATCTGCCCGAGGTGGCGGCGGGCGAAGGTCAGGGCTTCGGCCAGATCGGCCTCACGGGCAGCGCGATCCGGCGCTCGGCGCGTCGACACCTCCACGACGACGGTGCCGTCGAAGCCACGCCCGGCCAGGTCGGTGAGCACCTGCGCGCACGGCTGGTTGCCGCGCCCCGGGATCAGGTGCTCGTCCCGGGCGGAACCGGAGCCGTCGGCGAGGTGGACGTGCGCGAGGCGGTCGCCGAGGTCAAGGGCCATGTCGCGAGCATCCGATCCGGAGACCGCCGTGTGCGACAGGTCCAACGTGGTGTGGGGGTAGTCCTCGTCACGGACGTCCCATCCTGGGCTGTAGGCCTTGACCTCGCGGGATCCGGCTCGCCAGGGATACATGTTCTCCACGGCGAAGCGGATCGGCGTCTCGCCCTCCATCCGCGCGAGTCCCGCGACGAACTCCCGGGCGTAGTCGCGCTGCCACCGGAACGGGGGGTGGACCACGACGGTGCTGGCGCCGAGCTCTTCGGCCGCCTCGCGGGCGCGGACGAGCTTGGCCCACGGGTCGGTGCCCCACACGCGCTGCGTGACGAGGAGGCACGGCGCATGCACCGCCAGGATCGGCATGGCGTAGTGATCCGACAGGCGGCGCAGGGCGACGGGGTCCTGGCTCACCGCATCGGTCATCACCATGACTTCAACGCCGTCGTAGCCGAGTCGAGAGGCGACCTCGAAGGCCGCAGCGGTGCCGTCGGGGAAGACCGATGAGGTCGACAGGGCGACGGGCACGCGGGTCACGTGATCAGTGTCGCAAAGCCGATCGCCTCACGCGCGGCGCAGGCGATCGGTGAATCGCGTCGCGATGGCGACGAGCAGGGCACCCCCGAGGCCGAAGGCCAGCGCGATCGCCGAGTCCCGCTCGGGCTGGAGGTAGATGGCAAAGAAGGTGCTCAGCCACGGCACTAGGAGGACGACGATGAAGGACAGGAGCATCGCCGCGCAGACGCCCAGGCGCAGCAGGTTGAGGGGGCGAGCCGACTGCACGAGCACGGCGAAGGCCACGATGAACAGGGCGATCGCGGCCGCCGAGCGCGCGTCAGCCAGGGGTTCGCCGATCGACAGGACCACAAGGTAGGTGCCGAGCCCTGCGGCGGCGCAGATGATCCCAGCGGGCACAGCGAAGAGCAGCACCCGGCGCAGGAAGCCGGGGCGGAAGCGCTCGGTGTTGGGCATGAGGGCCAGGAAGAAGCCCGGGATGCCGATGGTGAGCGCGCTGATGAGCGTGAAGTGCCGTGGCAGGAAGGGGAACTCCAGCGGCTCGCCCGTTGCCGAGAAGGAGAAGAGCACGGTCAGGCCGATGAAGGCGGAGATGATCGTGGCGTAGAAGGTCTTGGTGAGGAAGACATCGGAGACGCGCTCGATGTTGCCCAGGACGCGACGACCCTCGGCCACCACATCCGGCATCACCGAGAATCGGTTGTCCAGGAGCACCAGCTGGGCGACCGCGCGGGTCGCGGACGATCCGGACCCCATCGCGATCCCGAGGTCGGCCTGCTTCAGGGCGAGCACGTCGTTGACGCCGTCACCTGTCATGGCCACGGTGCGGTGGCGCAGGTGCAGGGCGCCCACCATCGCCTGCTTCTGGGCCGGCGTGACGCGACCGAAGACGCTGTGCTGGTCGACGGGATCGGCGAGCTGCTGCGGGTCCTCTGTCAGGTCGCGCGCGTCCACGGGATCGCCCGCGCCGGGCACGCCGGCCTGCGTGGCGATGGCACCGACGGTCGCGGGGTTGTCACCCGAGATGACCTTGACAGCGACGTCCTGCTCGAGGAAGTAGCCGACCGTGGCCGCGGCATCCGGCCGCAGGCGCTGGTCGATGACCACGAGGGCGACCGGGTCGGTTTCGCCAGGACCCGCTTCCGCGTCGGGCGCAGCACCCCGGGTGCGGGCGAGCAGGAGCACGCGCGATCCCGCGGAGGCCAACTCCTCCGCACGGGCGAGGACCGCCGGATCGGCGTCTCCGAGGATGACCTCGGGCGCGCCGAGCAGCCACGTCCCGTGATCGGTGAACGTCGCCGCCGACCACTTGCGCGCACTGGAGAAGGCGATCGTGTCGATGACGGTCCATTCGGGCGCGGGATAGGCGCGCGCGACGGCCTGCAGCGTGGGGTTGGGGGACTCCTCCGAAGCTCCCAGGGCGGCCAGGGCGGCAGCGGCATCAGCGCTGTCGTCGAGCACCTCGACGTCGGTGACGGCCATTCCCGGCTCGGTGAGGGTGCCTGTCTTGTCGACGCACACGGTGTCGACGCGCGCGAGGACCTCGACGGCCGGCAGGTCCTGCACCAGGACCTTGCGCTGCGCGAGCCGCACGACAGCAACCGCCATCGCGATGCTCGTGAGCAGCACCAGCCCTTCGGGGACCATCGTGACGACCCCGGCGATGGTGCCCCGGATTGCCTCGTCCACGGACTGGTTGGCGCGCAGCTGCGAGACGAGGAGCAAGATCCCGACGGGCGGGATCATGAAGGACGCGATGCGGATGAATCGGTTGATGTCGTCGCGCAGCTCCGAGCGCGTCTGCGCGAACTTCTTGGCCTGGGCGGTCAGGCCCGCGGCGAAGGAGTCGCGGCCCACGCGGGTTGCGACGTAGAGCCCCGACCCCGCGACGACGAAGGATCCGGACAGCACCGAGTCGCCGGTCGCCTTGTCCACCGGGTCGGCCTCGCCCGTGAGGAGGCTCTCGTCGATCTCCAGTCCCTCGGACTCGACGACCTCCCCATCGACGACCAGTTGATCGCCTGGCCGCAGCACGACCAGGTCGTCGAGGACGACCTGCACCGGCCGCACCTCCACGTCCTCACCGTCGCGGCGCACCATCGGCCGGGCCTCCCCGATCACCGACAGCTTGGCCAGGGCCCGGCTCGCCCGGTACTCCTGCACGATCCCGATGAGCGAGTTGGCCACGATGACGAAGCCGAAGAGCGAGTCCTGGAAGGGCGCGACGAACCACATCACGACCCACAGCGAGCCGATGAGGGCGTTGAACCAGGTCAGGGTGTTGGCGCGGATGATGCTCGCGAGGCTGCGGCTGCGCGGGTCGGGCGCGTCGTTGGCCTGACCGCGCGCGACGCGCTCGGCGACCTGCTCGGATGTCAGCCCGGTGAGGGCGGTGGCCTGACTCATGAGTCCAGACCGTCGATGCGCCTGAGGATCACGCCCTCGCGCAGTGCCCACGGCCCGATCTCGAGCTCCTCGACACCGAGCAGATCCATCGCCGACTCCGCGACGATCGCACCCGCGAGCAATTGCGCCGCGCGGGAGTCGGAGACCCCCGGCAGGCGCGTGCGCTCCGCCGCGGTCATCGCCGCGAGCTTGGGCACCCACGCACGCACGTCATCGCGGGCGAGAGTGCGCCGGACGAAGTAGCCATCGTGGGACGGCGCGGCTCCGGCGATGCGCGCGAGTTGGCGGAAGGTCTTGGACGTCGCCACGCAGATCCGTGGTTCGCCGGCGCGCAGGAGCCGGCCGATCACGGTCCCGAGACTGGCCCGCACGACGCGGCGGGCCTCGCGCACCGCTTCCTCCCCGGGAGGATCGCCGGCGAGCAGATCGCGCGTGAGGCGGCCGGCACCGAGCGGCAGCGACAGCGCGACGTCGGGCTCCTCGTCGGCACCGGAGGCGAGCTCGAGCGAGCCACCGCCGATGTCGAGCACGAGGATGCGCCCGGCCGACCAGCCGAACCATCGGCGTACGGCGAGGAAGGTCAGCCGCGCCTCCTCCTCGCCACTGAGGACCTCCACCTCGATGCCGGTGCGCTCGCGCACGGCGGCGAGCACCTCGAGGCCGTTGGGGGCATCGCGCACGGCCGAGGTCGCGAAGGCGAGGAACTCCGTGACGCCGAGGTCCTCCGCTGTCTGGCGCGCCTGCCCCGCGAATGCGAGGAGCTCGTGGAGCGCGTGGTCGTCGATCCGGCCGTCGGCTCCCAGGTGCTCGGCGAGGCGCAGCGAGATCTTCGACTTCCAGGCGGGGAGAGGCGCCGCACCCTGATGCGCGTCGACGACAAGCAGGTGAACGGTGTTGGAGCCGATGTCGAGCACTCCCAGGCGCACGGCTGCACGCTACTCGCTCATCTGGCGGCATGCGGTGGTGGACCCGCCGACGCACGCTAGGGTCAGCGGGTGCCTGAGGTCCCCCTTGACTTCCCCCGCGCCTGGGTCGAGTTCGACGACCCCGGCAAGAAGAGCCGTCGCTATCGCATCGACCTCACCTGGCTGACCTCCAAGTGGACCTGCATCTTCGGTCGCGGCTGCAAGGGGATCTACGACACCGCCCCCGACAGCGGCTGCTGCACTCAGGGGGCGCACTTCACGGACAAGTCCGATGAGAAGCGCACCCTCAAGTGGGCGGCCAAGCTCGATCGGGAGCACTGGCAGTTCTACGACGTCGGCCACCGCAAGGGCACGACCGTCAAGTCCGGCGATGGCGAGCGCAAGACCCGCGTGGTCGACGGTGGCTGCATCTTCCTCAACCGGCCCGGCTTCGAGGGCGGCGAGGGCTGCGCCCTGCACGGCCTCGCGCTGCGCGAGGGCATCTCCTTCGTCAAGACCAAGCCCGATGTCTGCTGGCAGCTGCCCATCCGCCGCGCCTACGACGAGGTCGAGCGCCCGGACGACACCAAGGTGCAGTTGGTCTCGATCACGGAGTTCGATCGCCGCGGCTGGGGTCCGGGCGGCCACGACCTCGATTGGTACTGCAGCGGCAACACCGAGGCCCACATCGCCTCCGAGCCCGTCTACATCACCAACCGCGATGAGCTGGTCGAGCTCATGGGCAAGAAGGCCTACGCCGTCCTGGTGGAGTACTGCCAGGCCCATGAGGAGGCGCTGCGCAATGCCCGCGGCGCCGCGCGCCAGGCCCTCGCTCCCCACCCCGCCGATCCGCAGTAGGTCGTTGACTGGCGGGTTGTGCGACCCCCGCACGGCGTGTCGCCCCACATAACCCGCCACTCAACGAACTGTGGGTCCCAGCGCGTAGCCTGCCGACGTGGCCAAGTCCAGCGTCTCCTACCAGTGCAACGCCTG
>CAZICY010000024.1:0-2584 GCA_964537955.1 uncultured Actinomyces sp.
GGCCCGGTGTGCTGCCCCGACCAGCGCGTCACCGCGACGTACAAGATGCGCGGCGACAAGTTGGTCATGGTGAAGGAGACAATCGAGCCCGTCTAGTGATGCGGTCGCACTAGCGTGTGGGCATGCGCGCGGTGGTGTACGACGCCCCGGGATCCTTCAGTGTCCGCGATGTCCCCGTGCCCGAGCCGGGACCGGACCAGGTGCGCGTGCGCATGACGGCGGCCGGAATGTGCGGCACGGACCTCCACTTGCATGAGGGCCAGTTCCTCGCCCACTTCCCGCTCACCCCAGGCCACGAGACCGTCGGCGTGATCGACGCCTTGGGAGGTGGGGTCGACACTGACGGCGCCGGCAGCCCACTGCAGGTCGGACAGCAGGTGGTGGTCAATCCCAACTCAAGCTGCGACGTCTGCGCCTACTGCCACGAGGGCCGAGCGTGGCTGTGCGACTCCTTCGCCGGCATCGGGTCGTCCACGCCGGGTGGATTCGCGGAGTTCGTCCTCGTCCCGCGGCGACAGGTCTTCGACGCCAGCGGCATCCCGCTGGACCTTGCCGTCTTCGCTGAGCCGGCGGCCTGCATCGCTCACCTCATGGACCGACTCGATCCGCTCGCCGGTTGCTCGGTGGTTGTCCTCGGTGCTGGACCTACCGGTGTGCTGCTCACGCAGTTCCTGCGCATGCGCGGCGCTGCCTCCGTCGTCCTTGCGGACCCCAACGCCTACAAACTCGATGTCGCAGCGGGACTTGCCGAGATCACCACGCAGGTGGTCGACCGCGGCGACCCGCGCGGGACAGTCGAGCACCTGCGCGGTGAACAGGGCTTCGATGTGGTGATCGACGCCACCGGTCGCGCCGAGGTCATCGCCGCACTTCCTCGACTCGCGCGCAATGGTGGCCGCATCGTCTACTACGGCGTCGCCGACGAGGCAGACCTCGTGAGCATCTCGCCCTTCGAGGTCTTCCGGCGCGAGCTGACCATCATGGGCTCCTTCACAGAGGTGGACTCCTTCCCGGACGCACTGGCTGCCTTCCGCAGCGGCGCCATCCGCACGGAGGGCCTCATCACGCACCGCTACCCCATTGACGCCTATGCCGAGGCCCTTGAGGCGATGCGCTCGGACAGGTCAGCACACAAGATCGTGATCACCCCGTAGGACTGCCGGCGCTAGAGCTGCGGCCGCGGCGCGGGGTGCACGGTCTCGTACGCCCGGGCCGCGCGCAGCACCGTCACGTCGTCGTGCGCGCGCCCCACGATCTGCAATCCCACCGGCAGGCCAGCAGACGTCAGTCCGCACGGCACGGTGATCGCCGGCTGCTGCGTGAGGTTGAAGGGATAGCTGAAGGGTGTCCACGACAGCATGGACTCCGGCGTCATCGGCACCGCGCCAGCGGGGCGTGCCTCGAAGGCCGGGATCGCGACGGCCGGCGTCACCAGCACGTCGTAGCGCGTCATGAACAGCCGCATGTGCGTGCCGAGCGCATTGCGCCTCAACGTGAGCGACTGCACGTCCTGCGCGCTGAATTCCGCTCCCTGGGCCGCCTGAGCAGCGAAGTCCGGATCGGTCACGGCTTGCCCCTCGGGGCCAAGGGAGTCATAGACCGTCTTGGACGCCACGAACCACAGCCCGGTGGAGATCTCGATCGGGTCCTCGATGCCCGGGTCCACCTGCTCGACGAGCGCGCCGAGTGCCTCGAGTTCGCGCACGGCCGCATCGACGAGCGCGGCCACCTCGGGATCGACGTCGGCGTACCCGAGTGTGGGCGAGTAAGCGATGCGCATCCCACGGATGCCGTCATCGAGCCCCGCGAGGTAGTCGACGCCGTCGTACGGCAGTGAGGTCCAGTCGCGCGGATCGGGCTGCGCGACGACGTTCATCATGAGTGCGCAGTCGGTGACGCTCATCGTGTGCGGGCCCACATGCGCCACGCTGCCGAAGGGCGACAGCGGGTAGGCCGGCACACGGCCGAAGCTCGCCTTCATGCCGACGTTGCCGCAGAACGCTGCGGGGATGCGCACGCTGCCCGCGCCGTCCGTGCCCATGCTGAGCGGGCCCAGCCCTGCGGCCACCGCGGCCGCCGTGCCGCCCGAGGAACCGCCCGGCGTCCGCGAGGGATCCCACGGATTGCGGCTGATGCCGGTGAGCGGGGAGTTGGTCTCGGCCTTGCAGCCGAACTCAGGCGTCGTCGTCTTGCCAAACATCGCCGCCCCTGCCTCGCGCAAGCGCGCGACCGAGGGGGCGTCCTCCTCCCACGGCTGGTCGGGGCTGATCGCGCGACTGCCGCGCAGCGTGGGCCAGCCCCTGGTCCACAGGATGTCCTTGATCGTCGTCGGCACGCCTTCCACGGCCCCCACGGGCGCGCCGTCGGCGCGATGCGCCGCCCAGCGGGCCTCGCTCTCGCGAGCCGCGGCGAGGCCGGCATCAGCGTCGACGAGGACGAAGGCGTTGATGATCGGATCCACCCGTTCGACCCGCTCGAGGACCTGCTGCATCGCCTCGACGGGCGAGGCCTGGCCCGTGCGGTAGAGCTCGATGAGCTCCGTGGCGGTGAGCTGGGTGAGGTCCATGCGCGGAGTCTGCCAGCG
>CAZICY010000024.1:2684-27660 GCA_964537955.1 uncultured Actinomyces sp.
ATGTACCCCCGGGGGTATAGTCGGCGCATGGTCGACGCCCTTCGAATGTGGTCCTCTCGGCGGTGGCGCGTGGCGGTGCTCGGCGGCATCGTTTCGGCGATCGTCGTGGCCCTGCCCACCGCGGTGATCCCCAACCCGGTCTTCGGGCGCGCGATCGAGGTGACCTGGTGGTCCTACCCCGTCGTCATCCTCACCGGAATCCTCGGCGGACTGCTCCTCGCGACCTACGTGAGGGAGCCCGACGCGAGCGGCGCTGCCGAGACGACCGGCCAGGCCGCGACGTCAGCCGAAGAAGCCAAAGCGTCCAAACTCGGGCTCGCGGGGGGCTTCATCGCATTCTTCGCCGTCGGCTGCCCCGTGTGCAACAAGCTCGTGCTGATCGCGCTCGGCACATCCGGCGCGATGACGTGGTTCGCGCCCGTTCAGCCCTTCCTCGCGGTCGCGTCGGTGGTGCTGATGGCGGCGGCCTTGCGTATCCGGCTCAAGAATCAGGTGAGCTGCTCGGTCTCCACCCCTGCAGCCCCCTAGGCGATCACGACCTCCACGCCGTGTGCCTGGAGCGCGGCGAGCACCTCGGTCGTGATCCCGTCATCGGTGACGAGCACCTGCATGGCGCTCACGGGCGCGATGTGGCCGGGCAGCACGCGGCCGATCTTGCTGGAATCCGCGACCACGACCACCCGCTCCGCGCGCTCGAGCAGCACGGCGTTGGTGCGCGCCTCCACCGGGTCGTGCGTGGTGAGCCCGGACTTCAGGTCCAGTCCGTCCACCCCGATGTACGCCGTGCCGATGCTGGCCTGCGCGAGCGCTGATTCGGCCCACGGTCCGACGAGCTCGGTGCTCTGCGAGCGTGCGACGCCACCCGAGACCACGACGCGGATGCGGGGCTTGGCGGCCATGTCGCTGGCGATGTTGAGGGCGTTGGTGACCACGACGAGGTCGACGCGCTTGGAGAGCACCCGCGCGATCTCGCTCGTGGTCGTGCCTCCGGTGAAGCCCACGGTCTGCGGGCCGGGCGGCAGCAGGTCGGCGGCGGCCTGGGCGACGGCGGCCTTCTGCTTCTGCGAGCGGCGGTCGCGGTAGGCGACGGGCAGCTCGGTGCTCGATTCCGTGGGCACCGCGCCGCCGTAGCGACGCGTGCACAGCCCCTGTTCCTCGAGGATCGCCAGGTCACGGCGCAGGGTGGCCTGGGAGACGCCGAACTCCGCGGCGAGTTCGGTGGCGTGGACCTCGCCGTGCTCGCGCAGGCGCACGAGGATGGTCGCCATGCGCTCCCCGCGCAGCGCACCGTCAGCCGAGCGCGCGGGCATCATGCCTCCGCAGGTAGATGCGACAACTTCGAGCAAAGAATGCGGATTTCCGACACTCTGCGCTCGAAGTTGAGTCCGAGAGGACTAGCGGCAGGCGCAGCGCTGCGGCTCGGGGACCGAGGCCATGACCTGGTCGGCATGCTCGCCGCAGCCGGTCCAGGTGACCTTGCCGCACGCATGGCAGGGGGCGGGGCTGCACATGGGTTGAACTCCTTCTCTCGACTCCGGCTAGCATACCCCTAGGGGTATGCCCGGCGCACCTCGGCACGCCTATCCACTCCCCGGATGTGGTGTCATCGGCACATGATGCCCCTGGGCACCCTCGATGTCACTCCCGCGCCCGCACATGTGGATCTCCTCGCCCCCGCGACGGCAGCCGCGCTCGCGGTGTGGAGCGAAGCGGACAGCGTGGGAGTCGCGGCTATCGACGCAGACCTTGCCGACACGGCGGCCTTCTGCGAGGCCTACGCCGTCCCGCTCGAGGCCTCGGCCAATTGCGTCGTCCTCGCGGGGAAGCGGGAGGGCCAGGTGCGCATGGCCGCGTGCCTGGTCCTGGCGACAACCCGCGCCGATGTCAACGGAGTCGCGCGGCGCTGGCTCGACGTGCGCAAGATCTCCTTCGCCCCCATGGATGACGCCGTCGCCATCACGGGCATGGAGTACGGCGGCATCACCCCGATCGGCCTGCCCGCGGACTGGCCGATCCTGGTCGACCCGCGCGTGACGGAGCAGCCGGCGATCGTCATCGGCAGCGGCGTACGCCGATCCAAGATCGTCCTCCCGGGCGCAGCCTTGGGGACTTACCCGGGCGTCCACGTCGTCGACGGCCTCGCGAATCCCGTCTAGGTGCCCTCGGCGGGAGGGACGAACCCGGGCCAATCCGCCAACCTCCCCAAAAGGCATGCCCTGAGCCACTACGGTGCGGGCACCACAGCCTGGGAGGGCCCATGAGCGACACCAGCACCGAGCAGTCCAACACAGCCCAGGGCGCCCTAGCGGTCGCAGCCGCCGTCCTGCTGGGCATCGCCGCGGTCCTCACCGCCTGGTCGGCATACCGTGAGTCGCTCACCAGCGACCTCGTGCTGAAGAACTACTCCGAGCAGCAGGCCGCGATCGCACTTGCGAACGATGCCTACATCAGGTCTGGCCAGGAGCGGCAGCAGGAGCTCAGGCTTTTCGTCGATGCAGCTCTCGCCGGTGTTGCGGCGAGTGAGGACGGCAACACGATCGTCTACGACTACCTCACCGAAGGCATCATGAGCGCGGAACTCAACGCCGCCTTCGCGTGGTGGCGCGACGAGCCGGAAGAAACCTCGCCGCCGACCCCATTCGTCCCCGAGAACCCTGCCTTTGCCAGTCTGCCCAGCGAGGTCCTGCTGGCGGAGGGGCAGGCCTACGACGAGCAGGCAGAGGCCTCGCGCGTGGCTGCCGAGGAAGCCGACGCCAACTCCGACCGCTTCGACCTCGCCAACGTGTTCTTTGCCGTCGTGCTCTTCGTCGCTGGCCTCACGACCATCGTGCAGCGCCGATCCATCCAGATCGGCTTCCTCGCGCTGAGCATCGTCGGTCTCATCGCGGGCTTCGTCGTGCTCGCCACGACTCCGGCAGCCTTCGCCCTGGGCTAGCGAGTCACGCCTAGGGGGTCATCGGCACGCCGGTGCGGCCGGTGGCCTTGTCGTAGGCCATGCGCATGGCCACGCCGACGATCGCGCCGATGATGGCCATGGGCGTCACCACCAGGCCGGCGCCCGCGCCGATGACGATGGCGAGCAGGCCCGCCGTGAAGGGCAGCTTGAGCATCGCGGCCACGCCCGCGGCCATGCCCGCCACGACGAGGGCGCTCATCGGCGTCGACGTGATGAGCAGTCCCACGAGCACCGCCGCCGCCACGCCGATGTAGGTCGCGGGGAAGATCGGGCCGCCGCGCCAGCCCCCGCCCAGTGAGACGCCGTAGGACAGCGCCTTCGCTGCGACAATGGCTAGCACGGCGAGCGCCGACGTCTCCGTGAGGAGCGAGTCCATCGCCGTCTCGCCCGAGAACGGCACGACGTCATACGGCTGGTCGAACGCGAGCATGACGAATGTCGCGAGACCTCCGATGACCAGTGCCGAGACGATGATGGCGACCGAGGGTCGCACCTTCTCCACGCGTTGCAGGGAGTAGCCCACCTGGCGCGCAAGGAGTACGGCGATCCCGGCGAGGAGCGCGACGAGCAGGCCGACGAGCAGGTCACCGAAGCCCAGCCGGTCCACTTCCGTGAGGCCTGGCACCGCGAGCTCCACCTCGCCGAGGCCGGTGAAAGGCCCGATGCCGGTGAGGACGAGGTAGCCGGACCCGAGCGCGACGAACATCGGCACGAGCGCCTGCCGGGGCATGGCGCCGAGGGCGGCGAACTCCAGCACCATGAAGGCAGCGATGAAGGGATTGCCCAGGATCGTGCCGATCGCGGCGATGCCGCCGAGAGCCATGGCGAGCTGCTGCACCTGGGGGGACTTGCCGCGCGTGACGATCCCGCCGATCACCGTGCCGACGACGATGAGGGGCGCTTCGGGCCCTAGGACGCCGCCGAAGACCAGCGTGGCCAGGGCGACGGACAGGGCGGCTATCGCGCGTGAAGGCCCGACATCGAAGTGGAAGCCGTCCAGCGGACTGCCCATGCCAGGGCCGAGCCGCTGCGCAGCGATGATGAGGAGCGCGCCGACGAGAAGGCCCAGGACCACCCACCACCACGGCACCGAATCCAGGCCCACCTGCGCGGGCAGCCACTCCCAGACGACGTCCGTCGCCCAGGTCATGACCATGAGGAAGATGGCCGCGCCGATCGCCCCGAGCACGCCGAGGAGCACGGCCATGCCGAGAGCACCCAGGAGTGCCCGACCGCCGAGGTCGGGCTGGCCCGACGGGGGCGGCTCGGCCGCCCCGCCGGGCCCTGAGGTGCTGGTGGTCTCGCTCAGCTCAGGGCCTTCGCCTTGAGCTTGTCGAACTCAGCCTGCGAGATCGCACCCGAGTTGAGCAGCTGCTGCGCCTGCGCGATCTGCTCGGCGGGGCTGGTGCCGGCCACCTGCTTGATGTAGGCGTCCTGCTCCTGCTGGGCCTCGACCACCGCTGCCTGCTGGCGCTGGGCCATCGACTTGCCGTAGACGATCACGTAGACGAGCAGCGAGATGAGCGGGATGAAGATGAGGAAGATGATCCACAGAGCCTTGGCGAAGCCGCCCATCTCATGATTGCGGAACAGGTCGATCACGACGCTGAACAGGATCATGAAGTACATGATCATGAAGAAGATGATGAGCAGGCTCCAGAGGAACTGGCCGAACTCCACGATGAACTCCGATTCGTAGGCACTGTCTTGGACAATCCAGGACCGGTCCACTATAGGCGTGGCGTGCGATTGCGTAACCGCACTGGCACGGTGTTATCCGGACAAATGGCTGATCCGTAGGCTGCGCAGGTGTCATTAGGGAGTTCCACCGGGCGCATGACCTCGTATGCCGTGGTCGCGTCCTTGGCGCGCGGGGCGGGTGCGGGCCTGCCCTCGGCCGTGATCTTGAGCTTCCTCGCCGCGGGTGGCACCGCGTCGGACGCGTCACTCCTCATCGCTGCTTTCACAGCGGTCTCGGGGATCTGCGGTCCCTTCGTGGGGGCCGTGATCGATCGCCTTGAGCACCCCAAGCGTGGGTACGTCGTTGCGGCTGCGGTCCTGGCTGTGTACGCCGGAACACTCGCGATCGTGCTCAACAGCTGGCCGGGTGGTGCACTCGTATTGCTCGCGGGAATTGCGGGACTCGCCCATCCTCTCTTCTTCGGCGCGTGGAGCGCGCAACTTCGTCGAATCGCCCCAGATGTCGCGCCTGCGCGCGCCTATTCACTCGACGTGGCGACCTACAACATCGCCGACATTGCCGGACCCGCCATCGTCGGCATTGCCTTCATCTACGACTCCGTCGCTCCAGGCGCCATAGCCCTTGAAGTCGTGTGCGTGATGTATGTGGCCGCGCTCGTCTCTCTGCTCTTCGTGCGCATTCCGCTCCGGAGCGAGACACACCAGGAGCCGCCCGCGTCGTTTGCACAGACACTGAGGTATCTCGCTGTCCTGTGGCAGTCCATCCCGCTGCGTCGATCGACTGTCATCAGCACCCTCGCCTACATCGGCATCGCCGGAGTTGTGGTGTCGGCTCCGCTTTTGGGCGCCGACCTGGCAGGGGACTCGGGCACGGGAGCCCTCCTCCTGGCGGTCGTCGCGGTGGGAGCGCTCCTGGGGTCTTTGGCCATGGCGCGGCGTCCCCCGCGCATGGGCCCCGGCACGCTCGTCGTCGTCTCGACCCTCGCCCTCGCCGTAGCCCTGGCCCTCCTGGCCGTATCGCCTGGAACGTGGTGGGCCTTCGGGGTCGCGCTGATCGTCGGCGCCTCCCAGGCACCGCAACTGTCTGCGGTGATGCAGGTGCGTGATCGTGAGGCTCCCCAGCGGGCGCGCGCCCTCGTCTTCATGGGGGCGACCTCTCTCAAGACCGCAGCCTTCGCCCTGGGTGCTGTCATCGCGGCCGCGCTAGTGCCGCTGGGTTGGCGCACACTCCTGGGCGGCGCGGCCATCATCGAGGTCGCCGCCGTCGCGATCGGACTCCTCGTCGCGGGATGGCGCACGCGGTCCTATCGTGGAGCCCTGCCCACGACCAACTCCGAGGGATGACATGACCGAGATCGATCGCGTCCGCCTGCAGTCCGCACTCGAGGAGGAGCGAGCGACGTATGCCGCGCGCTCACCGCGCTCGCGCGAGCTCTACGACCAGGCCGACCACCTCTTCGGCCGCGTGCCCATGACATGGATGAACAAGTGGAGCGGCGGCTATCCGCTCTACCTCGCCACCGCGCACGGTAACCGCATCACGGATGTCGACGGCAACGAGTACATCGACTTCGCGCTCGGCGACACCGGCGCCATGGCCGGCCACTCGCCGGAGGCCACCGTCAAGGCCGTCCACCAGCGCATCGGCGTCGAGGGCGGTATCACCACGATGATGCCGAGTGAGGACGCGGAGTGGGTCGGCGCCGATCTCACGCGCCGCTTCGGCCTGCCCCTGTGGTCCTTCGCCCTCACGGCGACCGATGCCAATCGCTGGGCTCTGCGCCTCGCGCGCATGGTCACGGGCCGGCCGAAGGTCGCTGCCTTCTCCTTCTGCTACCACGGCTCAGTCGACGAGACCTTCGTGCAGATGGGACCCGATGGCGCGACAGAGTTGCGCCGCGGCAACGTGGGAGCCCCCTCGCCGATTGCCGACACCACGCGCGCGGTCGAGTTCAACGACCTCGACTCGGTGGAGCGAGCCCTCGCCCACAGGGATGTCGCCGTCCTCATCACGGAGCCCGCACTCACCAACATCGGCATCGTCCTGCCGGAGCCCGGCTTCCTCGACGGCGTCACCCAACTGTGCCGCACGTACGGCACCCTGCTGCTCATCGACGAGACGCACACCATCTCCGCGGGCCCAGGTGGATGCACCCAGGCCTGGGGCCTGCAGCCAGACATCCTCGTCATCGGCAAGAGCATCGGCGGTGGCATCCCTTCGGGGGCCTACGGCATCACCGACCGCATCGCCGAGATGGTCAAGGAGCACCCCGATGCCGACCTCATCGACGTGGGCGGCGTGGGCGGCACGCTGGCCGGCAACGTGCTGTCTACCGCGGCCATGCGCGCGACCCTGGGCGAGGTGCTCACCGATGCGGCATTCGAGCACATGATCGCCCTCGCGACGCGCTTCACCGAGGGCGTCGTCGCGACCCTGGAGGAGTACGACGTCCCATGGTCGATCTCCCAGCTCGGTGCGCGCGCGGAGTACCGCTTCGCGCGGCCCGCTCCGCGGACGGGCACCGAGTCGGCGCACGCCGAGGACGACCACCTCGATGAGTACCTCCACCTCTTCATGGCCAACCGCGGCGTGCTCATGACGCCGTTCCACAACATGGCCCTCATGTGCCCGACCACCACGGCCACCGATGTCGACCTGCACACGACGCTCTTCGCTGAGGCTGTGCGCCGGCTGGTCGCCTAGTGCTTCCCTCCAGCCTCGACCTCAGCGGCCGCGCCGCCCTGGTGACGGGCGCGGGCAGCGACTCGGGGATCGGGTTCGCGGCCGCGCGCGCCCTGGCTGAGCTGGGGGCCTCGGTCACGGTCGCCGCGACCACGGACCGAATCCACGAGCGTGTGGACGAACTCACCGCGCAGGGGTACGCCGCACACGGCGCGCTCGCCGACCTCACCGATGCTGATGCCGCGCACGCACTGGTCGGGGCCGCGCGCGAGCGGTGGGGTCGCCTCGACATCGTCGTCAACAACGCGGGCATGACGAGCGTGACACTGCCTGGGTCCGTGGAAGGCGGCGATGCGCTGTCACTCGACGCTGATGCGTGGCGTGCGTCGCTGGCGCGCAACCTCGACTCGGCCTACTTCGTCAGCCGTGCGGCCCTGCCGGGCATGCGCGAGGCAGCCTGGGGGCGCATCGTCATGGTGGCGAGCGTGACCGGGCCGGTCATGGCCATGCGCGCGGAGTCGGCATATGCCACTGCGAAGGCCGGCATGGTCGGCCTGGCCCGCTCACTTGCCGTCGATTTCGCAGCTGACGGCATCACGGTCAACTCCGTCGCCCCGGGCTGGATCGCGACGGGATCGCAGACCGATCACGAGCGCGAGCAGGGCCTGCGCACCCCCATGCGGCGCAGCGCGACCGCTGACGAGGTGGCGTCCGCGATCGCATGGCTGTGCACTCCGGGCGCGGCGTACACGACGGGCCAGTGCCTTGTCGTCGATGGCGGCAACTCGATCAGCGAGGAGCGCGCATGAGCGCTGTCCTCGTGACCGGCGCGGCCGGCGGCCTGGGTTCGGCGATCTGCGAGAGGTTCGCTGCGGGCGACTGGGACGTCATCGCGACGGATCGGCCCGATGCGCGCGCGCCGATCGGTGACTGGATCCCGGCGGATCTGCTCGATGTCGAGCAGATCCGCGAGATGGTCGCGCAGGCCACGGCCATCCACGGGCGCCTGGACTGCGTCGTCAACGCGGCGGGGCTGTGGACCGAGGGGCCCAGTGATGCCACGACCGAGTCCGAGTGGGATCGGGTCGTCGGCGTCAATCTCAAGGCGGCGTACTTCGTGAGCTCCGCGGCCATTCCGCATCTGGAGGCGACGGGCGGAAGCATCGTGATGATCTCCAGCGATGCCGGGGTCCAGGGCAATGCGGGCGCGGCCGTCTACAGTGCGAGCAAGGGTGGCGTCAGCAATCTCACGCGTGCACTCGCGCTGGAGCTCGCACCGCGTGGCGTGCGAGTCAATGCGGTGTGTCCGGCGGATATCGAGACGCCCATGCTCGAGGGCCAGGCGCGGGACTTCGGTGGCGGTGATCCCCAGGGCTACTACGCGAAGCTCAGGTCGGCGTACCCGCAGGGGGAGCGAGCGCGCTTCCTGAGGCCGGCCGAGGTAGCCGAGGTGGTGTGGTTCCTCGCCCAGCCGGCGGCGGCGGGCGTCACGGGGGCGAACTGGTCGATCGACTTCGGGCTGTCGGCCGGCATCTAGGTCGTCGAGTGGCGGTTCGTGCGGCACATGCACGGCGTGATGCGCGCACGAACCGCCACTCAACGAAGGAGTGCTAGTTGGCGTCGCGCCGGAGGATCATCGACACCTTGAGCTGGTCGCCGGAGGGGGTGTTGTAGGCCAGGAAGATGACCATCTTCTTTGGCGCACCGGCGCCCGTGCCCTGCAGCTTCATGCGGTAGGCACGCGGGTTGTCCGTGTCGACATTGGAGTCGAAGACGATCGTCTTGTGGTTGCTGTTCCCGAACTTCACCACGTCGAAGCTCCCCTTGCCCAGGGCACCCCTGAAGACGTCGAGCGTCGACTTGTAGGTGTAGTCGCTCCTGAGCTCGAGGATCTCGCCGGCCTTGCACGAGATGGAGGGCGCCGGGGGCGGGAAGGGGAGCTTGCCCGGGCAGTTGACCTTCTGCCCAGCGATCTTGAAGGACTCCAGGGTCCAGGCGCCGTAGTAGCCGCCGTCCGCCTGTGCGGCCGGCGCGGCCATGAGTGCAGCGCCGGCGACGAAGGCCGCAGCACTCGTCACGCCGAGGAGGCGCCTGATGGTGGAGTTCATGTTGCTCCTTTGGTGGGGACGTGCAGGGACTCGGAGTATGTCCTGTCTAGGCCGAGCTGGGGAGACATTGGCCGAGTCAGTCCGTCCGGCGGCTGCGCGGCCTCGCACGTGGGTGCTCGAGTCGCGGTGTCCCCGTCCCTGCCCTAGCGTTTTTTCATGCTGTCCCCCCGGCCCCTTGTCCTCGCCGCCTGCATTGCAGGCATCGGGCTGACCGCCAGCGCGGTCCCCGTGTCAGCCGCGCCCTCCCCTGCTCTAGAGCGTTCGACCGGGGAGTGCGCTTGGTGGGTGGAGACCTCGATGTCGACCACCAATGTGCTCTATCCCGACACGGCAGCGGCCTACTGGACCATGCCTTACCTGACGGATGAGGCGGAGATCATCGAGGTCAACGGGGTGTATCTCGATGCTCGCTACTTTGCGATTCAGGCATATGGGGCAGATGCGCAACTCTTCGAATCGCCGACCGGTCAGGAGTCAGCTATCGCTGACTTTGAGATCCAGCCCAACCCCGGCTCCGTGAATCCCTGGGACTCGACGGCTCAACCAGGCGGGAGTTGGACCGTCACCCTCTCGGATAGGCCCCTGGTCGGTGCGAAGAACCTCTTGCCCCTGTCGCCGCAGGATGCTGTCGAGCCGCTCATTCCGGAGATCCCAGCCACCACGGCCTTCCTCATGATTCGGGTCTACCTCCCCGCTGAAGGCTTCAACGCCCTGCGGCCCTTCCTCCCCGAGGTGACCATCACCGACCGCGGTGGCGTCGTCCGCACTCTGGAGCCATGCTCGCCCACGGAACGCAAGGCTCTCGCGGAGACTAAGGACGGCAAGGCCCTGACTAAGGCCTTGAAGTCGCGCAACACCCCACCCAACGCGGACTGCGGGGACTCATGTCCACCCGACCTGGAGTTCTTCAAGGTGGGATCCGAGGCCACGCCATTCCCCAACGCCAACAGCGCCTACATCGGTGCGCTCTTCACCCCGGCTCAGGGCAAGGTGGTGGTTGCGCGTGCAGTCATGCCGACGACAAGCACGGGAGAGTCGCCCGAGGTCTGGCCTGGAGGCAAGCAACTGCGCTACTGGTCGATCTGCAACTACGTCCACAAGGCGCCTTTCCCCGCTGTCGAAACAGTCGTTGGCGGACAGGGCAAGAAGGTCGTTGGGTGCACCAATGACACGACGACGGCTGTGAGCGCATCCGGTACGGCGACCCTCGTCCTCAGCTTCCCCGCGGACAAGAAGGCGATCAACAAGAGGCTGGCCCGGATGAAGGCCGCCACGTGGCTACCTATGTCACCGCGCTACGGAACAACACAGGAGTTGCTCGCCTTCCGCAACATGTTGCCGAATCCGAGCTTTGCCCAGTCGGCGACCAACATCCCCACGACGGGCAACCCGGAGGCTGCGCAAGACGTCATGGGCAGGTACTACCCGCAGATCGGTATGTGCTCAGTGAAGACGTTCCTCAAGTCAGGGGTAGCCGGATGTCTGGGGTGAGGCGGACGACATCGGCGGCTGCGTTGACCGGGGCAGCGGTAATGATCGCGAGCCTGGTGGCCACCGAGCCTGCAGATGCCAATCAGGACAACTGGGGTACTCCGCCCAATGTCTGCACCAACATCACGTATGGAAACTGCGTTCCAGCGATCTCACCGCAGCAGAAAGTCAAGGGCACGACCGGCCTGCAAGTGATGGTCACTTGCGAGGACGCTCCAGCCACCGGGGCTCAGATCCCCGGGACGCAGCAGGATGTCCTTGGGCCGTTCTATCAGTCGCTCGCGTATGCCGTCTATCCGGCAGCCCTGCCTGGGTCGACGAACTACGGTGACTACGTCGGCTGGACGACGACTTCCTCCTTGGTGTCGGGCGAAGAAGTCAGCACGGTCGCAACGTCGGGCTACGCGAACACCAACAGCCAGGGTGCATTTGAGGTGTACCAGTGGGGTGCGACTCCGGTGAAGGTCTACAACGCTGAGGTCATCGGGGATTCCACCACGGTCACATTTGCCGCGGGCTGCACCAACTTTGAGGGTACGACGCTCATTGGCACGAGTGCCGCCGTGAGCGCCGACTCCTTCGAGCGCCAGATGGATGCGGCAGCACGTGAAGCCCGGTCTGTAGCGATGAAGTCGGTCCGTGATTTCGCCACAGGGAAGCGGACTCGTGCCGAGTTTCAGATCAAGACGAGGAGTCGAACAGGGGTTGAGGTGCACGACCGCATCAACCTGAAGCCCGGCAGGACCGAGAAGTCGAGTCTGCTGTGTCCCAGGGGCATGACTCCCTCCGGGGACCCTCAGACTTCATACGGCTTCGACGCCCTCAAGGACGTGTCGGACTACGAGCCGCGCATCACCGCCAAGCGTGCGTGGTCCGCGCGGGGCGTCACCTTGTCCTACTCCGCCGGGAAGCTCAAGTACCCGACCGTCGCCTACACCGTCCTGCCCTGCGGCAAGCCCGCTAGGTGACCTCGGTCTCCGGCACGGGAGTGGTGCTGCGGGAGCGCACGGATTCCCCGCTCACGACGAGGATGACGCCGCCGAGCACGACGGTGAGCCCGACAACGACGTCGCTGGTGAGCGCCTCGCTGTAGAGCAGCAGGCCCAGGAGCACCGCCACCGCAGGGTTCACATAGGCGTACGTCGAGGCTAGCGAGATGGGCGCGTTGTTGATGAGCCAGGTGAACGAACTGAAGGCAAGGACCGATCCCGCAGTCACCAGGAAGACCCAGCCCGCCCAGGAGCGGCCGCTGATCGCCGAGAAGTCGATGCGCTCGCCCACGACGAGCCCGACGAAGGTGAGTGCGATCCCACCGCTGAGCAGCTCGTAGGTCGTGAGCGCGAAGGAATCGGCCGGCTTCGGCAGGCGCGCGGAAAAGAAGCTCGTGGTCGCCCAGATGGTCGCGGAGATGAGAATCATGATGCTCCAGAAGACGACATCGCCGTCGGTGCCTGACACCGGTCGCGTGCCACCGGGCAGGAGCATCCATCCGATTCCAGCGAGCCCGACGACGACGCCTACGAGAGTGAGTCGCGAGGGCCGATCGCCGGTGATCACGCGCCAGATGACGATCGTGAGGGGTGTCGAGGCCACGATGAGCGCCATCACACCGGTCGGGACGTAGTCCTGAGCGAGGCCTACTGTCCCGAGCCCGACGCCGAGGAGCGCGACACCCATGAAACTCGCGCTCGCGAACTCCCGACGCGTGACGCGCAGGACCGACCACCCGCGGAAGATCCCGGTGATCACGGCCATGATCGCGAAGGCCGCCAGGAAGCGGGTGCCCATGGCGAGGAAGGGCGGGATGGTCTCGGTGGCGAAGAGGATCCCGATGTACGTCGAACCCCAGACGATCCAGACGATGACCAGGTTGAACCACAGCAGCGGACCGGTGGTCACGCGCGCCGGGGTCGTGGTCGTCATGATCGGAGCAGCGTAGGAGTCAACCGCCCCGGGGGCATGATCGGGATGCCCCACGCCTGGCGCGCTTGCGGCGAAGTGGGGACTTTAGTCCCGCCCAGTGCGGACTGAAGCCGGGCCAAATCTGACCGATCGACGGACACCATGGCCTGCATGGAAGCACTTGACCTTGCCCGGTGGCAGTTCGGAATCACGACCGTCTACCACTTCCTCTTCGTCCCCCTCACGATCGGCGGCGCCTTCTTCGTCGCCGGGTTCCAGACGGCCTGGGTGCGCACGGGCAACCCGCGCTACCTGCAGCTGACGAAGTTCTTCGGCAAGCTCTTCCTCATCAACTTCGCCATGGGCGTCGTCACGGGCATCGTCCAGGAGTTCCAGTTCGGCATGAACTGGAGCGTCTACAGCCGCTTCGTCGGGGACGTCTTCGGCGCGCCGCTCGCGATGGAGGGGCTGCTCGCGTTCTTCCTCGAGTCCACCTTCCTCGGCCTGTGGATCTTCGGATGGGACCGCCTGCCCAAGAAGGTCCATCTCGCGACCATCTGGGCGGCTGCGGTCGGCACGCTGGTCTCGGCGTACTTCATCCTCGCGGCGAATGCCTGGATGCAGCACCCGGTGGGCTACGAGATCGACTCGGAGACCGGTCGCGCCGTGCTCACCAGCATCAATGCCGTGCTCTTCCAGAACACCGCCGTGCTCGCCTTCGCCCACACGATCTTCGCCTGCTTCATGACCGCCGGCGCTGCCGTCGCCGCGATCGGCGGCTACAAGCTGATGAAGGGCAGGCAGCCCGAGGTCTTCCGCCCCGCTGTCAAGGCCAGCGCCGTGGTGATCCTGCTCAGCGCGGTCGGCCTGTCCATCTCCGGCGACATGTTCTCCAAGATCATGGTCGAGCAGCAGCCGATGAAGATGGCCGCTGCCGAAGCGCTCTACGAGACGACCGACAGCGCACCCTTCTCGATCCTCAGCATCGGCGACCTCTCCGGCGACGAGGCGACGCATCTCATCGAGGTGCCGGGCCTGCTGTCCTTCCTGTCCACGGGCAGCTTCAGCGGCCAGGTGCAGGGCATCAACGACCTCCAGGCGGAGTACGTCGCGACCTACGGACCCGGGGACTACGTCCCCTACGTCCCCGTCGCCTACTGGAGTTTCCGCCTGATGATCGGATTGGGCATGGTGGCTGCGCTCTTCGCGCTGTGGTCGCTGTGGATCTTCCGACGCGAGCGACAGCCCGAGCCGGGCACGAAGCTGGCGAAGGCCTACGCGGCATTCGCGACGGTGCTCGTCCTCTTCCCGCTGCTGGGCAACTCCTTCGGCTGGATCTTCACCGAGATGGCGCGCCAGCCGTGGATCGTGTTCGGCCTGCAGGAGACAGCAGACGCGGTATCGCCACTGGTGACCGCGGGCGAGGTGTGGATCACGCTGGTCGGCTTCACGCTGATCTACCTCGTCCTCGCCATCATCGAAGTCAAGCTCCTCCTCGTCTACATCCGCCGCGGTGCCCCTGAGGACGTGGTGACGGATCCCTATGCCGATGCTGTCGCGGCGGAGAAGTCCGACGCCGACAAAGAGCTCTACTTCGCCTACTAGACCGGACGGACGCGGACATGACTCTCGACACCCTCGTACTCATCTGGTTCGGCCTCATCGCGATCCTGTGGGTGGGCTACTTCATCCTCGACGGCTTCGACCAGGGCGTGGGCGTGCTGCTGCCCTTCCTCGGCCGGGACGAACTGCGCCGACGCGTCATGATCAACACGATCGGACCGGTCTGGGACGGCAATGAGGTGTGGCTTCTCGTCGCGGGCGGCGCGACGTTCGCCGCCTTCCCGCTGTGGTACGCGACGATGTTCAGCGGCTACTACCTCGCGCTGTTCCTCATCCTGCTCGCACTCATCCTGCGCGGCGTCGCCTTCGAATACCGCGGCAAGCGCGATGACGCCACGTGGCGCAAGCGCTGGGACGCGGCGATCTTCGTGGGCTCGGTCATCCCGGCCACGCTCTTCGGCGTTGCTTTCGGCAATGTCGTGGGAGGCTCGCCGATCTCCCCGATCGAGACCACGCTGCCCGGCGAGGCGAATTCCCTCAACTACACGGGCACGTTCTTCGACCTGCTCAATCCCTTCTCGCTCACCCTCGGCGTGATGACGCTGCTCGTCTTCACGACGCACGGCGCGATCTTCCTCGCGCTCAAGACCAAGGGCGAGATGCGCGAGGCTGCCCGCAAGGCCGCCCTGCGCGTCGGGGTCGTGGCCGCGCTTGTGGCCGTCGTGGCCCTGTTGTGGGCGCAGCTGTACTCCGGCCGTGTGGCTGTGACCCTGCCGATGGTGCTGCTCGCCGCGGTGGCCTTCCTCGGTGCGCTGGCCGCCATGTGGCGCGGCCGCGATGGCTGGGCCTTCATCCTCACGTCCGCCACCATCGCGCTGGCCGTGGCCTCGCTCTTCGTCGGACTGTGGCCCAACGTCATGGTGAGCTCGATCGACGCGGCGTACAACCTCACGGTCTACAACTCCTCGTCGCAGGAGTACACCCTCACGGTGATGACCTGGGTGGCTTTGATCATGACGCCGATCGTGCTCGTCTACCAGGGCTGGACCTACTGGGTGTTCCGCAAGAGAATCAGTACGTCGATGATCCCGGCGGAGCCTCAGTCCGGCCGCGCGGACGATCGCTTCGCGGGTGCATCGAAGGGATAGGACGAGACTCCCGATGGTGAAGCCTTCTCGGGCGGCCATCGTCGGGCACAGCGGCGGGACGGCGCGTCCGGGGGGACCTGCGCCGTCCCGCCCCTTTGTGGCCACATGAGCGACAGGAAGACGACATGAGACCGGTGGATCCACGGCTGCTGCGCTATGCGCGCAGCACGCGCGGCTTCCTCATCCTCGCTGTCGTGCTCGGTGCCGTGGTGGCCGCGCTCGTCATCGCCCAGGCCCGACTGCTCTCCACCGCGATCGTGGAGGTGGCTGAGGGCCGCGCCGACCTGTCGACGGTGAGCGGAGTCCTCATCGCGCTCGCCGCGGTCTTCGGGGCCCGTGCCCTGGTGTCGTGGATCGCCGAGGCCGCGGCCTACCGCACATCGGCCAAGGCGAAGGCCGAGCTTCGGATGGAAGCCATGGCCCACATCCTGCGACTGGGGCCCCTCGGACCCGCGGGCCGCGACCCCGGCGCGGTGGCCGCGCTCGTGACTCGGGGTGTCGACGCACTCGACGCCTACTTCGCTCGCTATCTGCCTCAACTCGTGCTCGCGGTCATCGTGCCGCTCGCGGTGCTGGTCACCGTGCTCGGAGCCGACCTGGTCAGCGCCGTCATCATCGCCGTGACCCTGCCGCTGATCCCCGTCTTCATGATCCTCATCGGCCTCTACACGCGCTCGCGCGTGGACCGGCAATGGGAGACGCTCAGCAGGCTCTCCGGCCACTTCCTCGATCTCGTCGCAGGCCTGCCGACGCTCAAGGTCTTCGGCCGCGCCAAGCGTCAGGCCGAGGCCATCCGCGCGATGGGCGAGCGCTATCGCAGCACGACCATGGGCGTCCTGCGCATCACCTTCCTGTCATCCTTTGCCCTGGAGTTGCTCGCGAGCCTGTCCGTCGCGCTGGTCGCTGTGACCATGGGTGTGCGTCTCGTGGAAGGCCAGGTCACCTTCTCCATCGCGCTCTTCGTGCTCATTCTCGCCCCCGAGGCCTATCTGCCCATCCGCCTCGTCGGCCAGCACTTCCACGCCGCTGCCGAAGGTCTCGGCGCTGCGGAGGAGGTCTTCGCGATGCTCGAGCAGGAGGTCCCCGGGGGCGGCACTCAGGACCCGCCTGCACGACCGGTGATCGGACTGGAGGGCGTCGGGGTGACCTACGCCGGGCGCGACCACCCGGCGCTGCTGCCGACGACGGCGGTGCTCCCCCCGGGCACGCTCGTGGCCCTCGTCGGCGCGAGCGGCGGCGGCAAGTCGACCCTGCTTTCGGTGCTCCTCGGCTTCGTTGCGCCGACCGAAGGCCGGGTCCGCCTGGACGCGCAGGATCTCTCGGACGTCGACCTCGCCCGCTGGCGCGCTCGACTCGGATGGGTGCCACAGCATCCGCATCTGGTCGCCGCGCAGGGCATCGATGCTCAGATGAGCCCGACGATCCGGGATGCGGTGCGCCTCGGCGTGCCCGACGCCGACGACGCTGCGGTGACGCGGGCCCTCGCCGATGCCGGGGTGCTGACCGAGGTGCAACTCATGCCCAACGGCATCGACACCGCAGCGGCCGACCTGAGTGCCGGTCAGGCCCGACGCGTGGCGCTCGCCCGCGCGCTCCTGCCCGATCCGCAGGTGCTGCTCCTCGACGAGCCGACAGCCTCACTCGACGGTGCGAGCGAGGAAGCCGTCGTCGCGGCACTGCTCGCCGCGCGGGACACCGGGCGCACCGTGATCGTCGTAGCCCACCGGCCGGCCATCGTCGACGTCGCCGACATCGTCGTGCACGTCGGCAGCGCAGTCGGCCGGGTGGATCGCGACGGCAGCCGATCCGCCGTCCTCAGTCGCACGTCCGTCACCGCGAGGGACTTCTAGTGCGCGAGATGTGGCGGGCCATGGCCACACAGCGCGGGCGCCTCGCCGCCGCTGCGCTCTTTGGCGTCATCGCCGCCGCGAGCACCGTGGCGCTGATCGGCACGTCCGGCTGGCTCATCTCCTACGCCGCGCAGATGCCGCCGGTCCTGTCGCTGTCGATCGCCGCGGTCATGGTGCGCTCCTTCGCGCTGAGCCGATCGGTCTTCCGGTATCTCGAGCGGCTCGTGGGACACGATGCGGCGTTCCGCGCCCTGACGGACCTGCGCGTGACGATCTACGAGCGCCTCGAGCGCCTCTCGCCCGTCGGGCTGATGCGCTTCGGGCGCGGCGACCTGCTGGCGCGACTCGTCGCTGATGTCGATGCCGCCCTCGACCTGCCACTGCGCGTGGTGCTGCCCTGGGTGCAGGCCGTGGTCGTGTCGGCGGCGACCGTCGCGTTCCTCGCCTGGCTCGTGCCCAGTACCGGGCTCGCGCTGGGCATCGTGCTCCTCATCGGCCTCGTTGCCGTGCCCTGGCTCGTCGCGCGCATCGCGGCGCGCGCCGAGCAGCGTCTCGCACCCACCCGAGGGGCGCTCAGCGCCAGCGTCGTGAGCAGCCTCGACGGCGCCGCAGACCTCCTCGCCTTCGGTGCCGTCGACAGCGCGCTCTCCGACATCGCCCGCCGCGACGCCGAACTCACCGCGGTCGCCAAGCGCGAGTCAGCCGGACTCGGCCTCGGCGTGGGTCTTGGCACCGCACTCCAGGGCGCGGCGGTGCTCGCCTGTCTCGCCGCAGCCATCCCCGCGGTCGTGGACGGCCGCATCGACCCCGTGTGGCTGGCCGTGGCCGCGCTGCTGCCGCTCGCGGCGTACGACGTCGTCTCCACCCTGCCGACCTCGGCGCTGGCCTACCAGCGCGTGCGTGGCTCCGCCCGCAGGCTCAGCGAGGTTCTCGATGCACCCGAGCCGGTGCACGATCCGCGGGAGCCCGAGCCCATGCCCCGGCCGCCAGTGCCCCTGCGCTGTCGGGGACTGGAGGCGTCGTGGACCGGCGAGCCCGTGCTGCGCGGCATCGACCTCGATCTCGAGGCAGGCGAACGCATCGCCGTCGTGGGACCGAGCGGCGCGGGCAAGTCCACGCTCGCGATGGTGCTGCTGCGCTTCCTCGGCTACTCCGGTTCCGTCGAGCTGTCGGGCACGCAGCTGCGTGACCTCGATGGTGATGCGGTGCGCGAGGAGGTCGGCCTGCTCACGCAGGACGCGCATGTCTTCGATACGACCGTGCGCGAAAACCTCCGCCTGGGCGACTCGCATGCGACCGATGATGACCTGCGTGCCGTGCTCGCCCGGGTGGGGCTCTCGGGCTGGCTCGCGCACCTGCCGCACGGACTCGACACGGACCTCGGTCCGCACGGGTCTGCCATGTCGGGTGGCGAGCGCCAGCGGCTGGCCCTCGCTCGTCTCCTGCTGGCAGAGCGCAGTCTGCTCGTGCTCGACGAACCCACCGAGCATCTCGATCCGCAGACTGCTGACGCGCTCACCGACGATCTGCTGGCTGTGACGGCGGGCCGCTCCACTGTCCTCATCACCCACCGGCTTCGCGGCCTGGACCGTGTCGACCGGGTCGTCGTACTCATCGCAGGACAGGTGCGGGCGGTCGGCACGCACGGCGAGCTCGTCGCCCAGGACGGCTGGTACGCCGAGCGCTGGAAGGCAGAGCAGGAGCGAGGCGACCTGGCCGCACTCATCGAGCAGATTCCGGCCGGCACCGCCCTCGTGCGCTGAGCCCTGGGTCTCAGCACTGCGCCCGTGGGGGGTAGCGGCTTGACGCAGGCGCGTAGGGTGATGGGTAGGACCGAAGCCCACACCGATCAAGGGAGCCACCATGCCGCGCATTGGCCGCGCCGTTGCCCGCACCGCCGTCGTCGCCGGGACCGCTACCGCCGTGAGTGGTCGCGTCGCCCAGAAGCAGGCGGACAAGCAGGCCGAGAAGGAAGCATCACAGCAGGCTGACGCGGCGCCCGCCGCTCCGGCCGAGGTGGACCCTGTCGCCGAGATCGAGCGCCTGGGCGCGCTCAAGGACAAGGGCCTGCTCACTGACGAGGAGTTCGCAGCAGCCAAGGCCAAGATCCTCGGCATCTGATCGACGCGGTCGCCCCTGCGCTCGTCAGCGGACTAGGGGCGGACGTCGCCAGGGATTTCGCGGTAGCCCACGCCGATGACGACCGGCACTTTCGTCGAGTCGCGTCCCGTCACGATGACCTGGTAGATCCCTGACCGCGCCGTCTGCGACAGTCGCGCGAGGTAGAGGTACGACGTGCCCGAGTAGGGCTCGTAGAACGGGGTGCGCTCGTCGATCACCAGGGCGGTACGCCGGCCCGCGGGATCGATCACCGTCACCTGCGGCAGGCGCGCGGACGGCAGCCGATTGGCTGGTGCGCGGTCGGGGATGAGCAACTGAATCTCTAGGCGCTGGCCCTGCTGCATCCCCACCCGGAAGCCGCGCGACTTGCCGTCGCGCACGCTCGCGTAGACGGCGAAGGAGATGGTGCCGTCGACCAGGAGGGGCCCGCGTGCCGGCGTGCCATCGGCGGAGGTGAGGCGCACCGGCTGATGCGCGGCGGCGGGCGAGGCCACCAGGACGCTCGCAGCCATCACGCCAGCGGCGAGGAGGGCCGTGACGGCGAGGATCGCACTCTGACTCGTCCGCGGCGCTCTCACGCTGTCAGTATGGGGCGCATGGCGACCGAGCGCGACCAGGGGCTGTTCGAGGCCGTCGTCTCCGTCGCCGCGGGACTGGAGCTCACGTCGACGCTGCGGCGTATCGTCCAGGCGGCGGTCAACCTCTCCGACGCGACGTACGGCGCCCTCGGCGTGCTCGGCGGCGATGGCAGGGTGCGTGATTTCATCCACGTCGGCATGGAGGACGCGACCGTCGCCGAGATCGGAACTCTGCCTACCGGGCGCGGTGTCCTGGGTCTACTCATCGACCACCCTGTGCCTATCCGCATCGATGACATCTCGGCCCATCCCGCTGCCGCCGGATTCCCCGAGGGCCATCCGCCGATGGGCTCCTTCCTGGGTGTGCCCGTCCGCGTGCGCGGGCGTGTCTTCGGCAACCTCTACCTCACCGAGAAGCGGACCGGTGACCACTTCACGTCCGCGGACGAGCACACGGTCTCGGCGCTCGCCGCGGCTGCCGCCGTCGCCATCGAGAATGCCCGCCTCTTCGAGTTCACGCGCTTGCGTGGGCTCTGGCTCGATGGCATCACGCGCATCGACAACGCCGTCCTCACTGGGGCGACGACCGACGACCTGCTCAGGCTGATCGCCTCGACCGCGCGCTCGCTGACCTCGGCCCAGGCCGCTGCCATCGCCGTGCGCGACGCCGACGATGACCTCATCGTTGAGTACGTCGACCTCGAGCCGGGAGCGTCATGCGCGGGCATCATGGGCAGCCTCGTGCAGGAGGGTGAGATGCCCGACTGGGAAGGGGCCGTCATCTCCCTGCCCCTGCACACGCCGGACCGGACCCTCGGGATCCTCTACCTGCTGTGGAGCGATCCCTCCGACGTGTTCGACGACGACATGCGCGCGGTGGCCGAGTCCTTCGCCGCCCAGGCGGCGGTCAATATCGTGCTCGCTGAGGCGCGTCGCGAGCGCGAGCGCCTGTCGATCTACGAGGACCGCGATCGCATTGCGCGGGACCTGCACGACCTGGTCATCCAGCGGCTCTTCGCGACAGGGATGCAGCTGCAGGGAGCCACGCGCCATGCGGATCTGCCCGACGAGGTGCGCGACCGGATCAGTCGCGCGGTCGATGACCTCGACGAGACGATCCGCGAGATCCGCCAGACGATCTTCGCCCTGCACGAGCCGGTCGATGCCACCAGCGATTCCCTACGCGCCCGCGTGCTCCGCGAGTGCGCCCAGTCGGGCGCCCTGCTGGGCTTCGAGCCGGTCGTCCGCTTCGTCGGGCCGGTCGATGCGCTCGCGGGGCCGCGGATGAGCGAGCATGTCGTCGCCGTGCTGCGCGAGGCGCTCGCCAACGCGGCTAAGCATGCGCGCGCGCACCGGGTCGATGTGGTCATCGAAGCCGATGCGGCACGACTCGCGCTCATCGTCACCGATGACGGCGTGGGTCTCGTCGACTCGGGACGCCGCTCGGGACTGGCCAACATGTCCTCGCGCGCGGCCGACCTGGGTGGGGAGTGCACGATCGAGCGAGTCTCTGACGACGGGGGCACGCGACTGCGCTGGCGCGTGCCGATCGCGCTCTGACCGCTGCCTGGCTAGTCCGAGCGCTGCTGCTCGGCGTCGCGACGCGCGACGTAGGCGGCCGCCTGAGTGCGGCGCTCCATGCCCATCTTGGCGAGCAGTGACGACACGTAGTTCTTGACGGTCTTCTCCGCGAGGTGCATGCGCTCGCCGATCTGGCGGTTGGTCAGCCCCTCGCCGATGAGTTCGAGGATGCGGCGCTCCTGATCGCTGAGTGCAGCGATCCGCTCGTCGTGCTGCTCGCCTTTGCGCAGCCGCTCCATGACGCGCTGGGTGGCAATGGGGTCGAGGAGTGAACGGCCGGCTGCGACCTGGCGGATCGCATCGACGAGGTCGTTGCCGCGGATCTCCTTGAGCACGTATCCCGACGCACCAGCCATGATCGCGTTAAAGAGCGCCTCGTCATCGGCGTAGGAGGTGAGCATCAGGCAGCGCGTGTCGGGCATCGTGTCGCGCACCTCACGGCACACCTCGACGCCGCTGCCATCGGGCAGCCGGACGTCGAGCACGGCGACGTCAGGGCGTGTCGCGGGGATGCGCACAAGCGCCTCCGAGGCACTGCCGGCCTCGCCGACGATGTCGAGGTCGTCCTCGAGTCCGATGAGATCGGCGAGCCCACGGCGCACGATCTCGTGATCGTCGAGGAGGAACACCCTGATGGCCACGGGACCAGTGTGGCACCGCCCGCAGGCAGCCGCCGCGGCTGGCCGAAGTGTCCTTCACGAGCCGCCCCTGCGGTGCTTGGATGGGTCCGGGCTCACAAGGCCCGCGACGAGAGGGTCCACACCATGGCCGACGACGTCATCCAGCTCCTCACGCCCGAGGGCGACTTCCACGCGCACCCGGACTACCCGCTTGAGATCAATCCTGATCTGCTCCGGCAGCTCTACCGAGACATCGTGCTCACCCGGCGCACCGACGTGGAGTCCACCGCGTTGCAGCGCACCGGCGAGCTGGGCCTGTGGTGTCCGGTGCTCGGCCAGGAGGGCATCCAGATCGGTGCCGGTCACGCGATGCGGCCGTCCGACTACGGGTTCACGACGTACCGCGAAGTGGGGATCTTCCACGTGCGGGGCGTCGACCCGGTCGAGCTCCTCCACCTCTACCGCGGCACGAGCCACGCGAGCTGGGATCCGCGGCGCGTGGGCCTGGGCATCTTCACGATCGTCATCGGCTCTCACGCCCTGCACTCCGTGGGCTACGCCATGGGGATCCAGCGCGACGGGGCCGATGAGGCCGTCCTGTCCTGCTTCGGCGATGGGGCGACCAGCACGGGCGACGTGCACGAGGCGATGGTCTTCGCCACCGCCTTCCATGCGCCCGTCGTCTTCCTCGTGCAGAACAACCAGTGGGCGATCTCGGTGCCGGTGAGTCGTCAGGCGCGCGCTCCGCTGTCGGTCCGCGCGGCGGGCTACGGCATGCCTGCGGTGCGCGTCGACGGCAACGACGTGCTCGCGGGGCTCGCCGTGACCCGCGCCCTGCTCGATCGCGCGCGCGAGGGCGGCGGGCCGGCGTTCATCGAGGCGGTCACCTATCGACGCGGTCCGCACACGACCTCCGACGACCCGACCCGCTATCGCGATGACGCCGAGCTGGACCACTGGGCATCCCTTGATCCGCTCGATCGTCTACGCCGGCACATGGAGCAGGTCGGTGCGATCGACGACGCCTTTGTCGCAGCGGTTGATGCCGAGGCCGATGCGCTCGGCGAACGACTGCGCGAGGCGATCCGCGGCATGGCCGATCCCGATCCGCTCGGGATGTTCGAGCACGTCTACGCCGAGCCGCACCGCCAGGTGACTGCCGATCGTGCGGCGATGGCGGACTACCTCGCCACAGTGGAGGGGTCATGACGTCGATGACGCCCACGACCTCCATGACGATGGTGCAGGCGCTCAATGCGGGCCTGCGCCGCGCGATGGAGACCGATCCGAAGGTCCTGCTCATGGGCGAGGACATCGGCCCCCTCGGCGGGGTCTTCCGCGTGACGGACGGACTGCAGAAGGACTTCGGCGAGGACCGCGTGATCGACTCGCCGCTGGCGGAGAGCGGCATCGTCGGCACCGCGGTGGGCCTCGCGATGCGCGGCTATCGACCCGTGCTCGAGATCCAGTTCGACGGCTTCGTCTACCCGGCTTTCGACCAGATCGTGACGATGGTGGCCAAGCACCACTACCGCTCCGGCGGCATCACGCCGATGCCGATGGTGATCCGCATCCCCTATGGCGGCGGTATCGGCGCGGTCGAGCATCACAGCGAGTCACCGGAGGCCTACTTCGCACACACCCCCGGCCTGCGCGTGCTCACACCCGCCGACGCGGCGGAGGCCTACGTCACGATCCAGCAGGCGATCGCCAGCGATGACCCGGTGATCTACTTCGAGCCCAAGCGTCGCTACTGGGATCGCGCGGAGGTTGATGAGGTCTCGCCCATCAGCGGCAACCCCTGGTCGTCGCGTGTGCTGCGTCGCGGCTCGGATGTCACGCTCGTGGCCTACGGCCCGATGGTGCGCACCTGCCTCGAGGCGGCCGAGGCCGCGGCTGAGGACGGTGTCGAATGCTCGGTCATCGACCTGCGCTCCCTGTCGCCCCTCGACCTCGATCCGGTGGTCGTCGACGTGCAGGGCACCGGCCGTTGCATCGTCGTGCACGAGGCACCGGTGGTGCTGGGCATGGGGGCGGAGGTCGCCGCGGAGGTGACGCGACGCTGCTTCTTCCACCTCGAGGCGCCCGTGGAGCGCGTCGGCGGCGCCTACATCCCCTACCCACCCAACCGCTTCGAGCAGCACTACCTCCCCGACGTCGACCGCGTGCTCGATGCCATCGACCGGGTGACCGCCGTATGAGCGTGCGCGAGTTCCCGCTCCCCGATGTCGGCGAGGGCCTCACCGAGGCCGAGATCGTCGGCTGGCGCATCAGCGTCGGTGACGAGGTCTCGGTCAACCAGCCGATCGTCGATATCGAGACTGCCAAGGCCGTCGTGGAGCTGCCGTCACCCTTCACCGGCACGGTCACCGCGCTGCTGGTGGAGCCGGGATCCGTGGTGCCGGTCGGCACGCCGATCCTCGCCGTGGAGGTGAGCGACCGCGAGCCGGTGCTCGTGGGCTACGGCGTCGGCCATGAGCAGGGCCGGCGGCGTCGGCTGCGCGGTGCGGTGCAGCAGGACGCCGCAAACGCGCCTCAGCAGGTTGGCGTGGCGTCAGCCGAGGTGGCTCCCACGGGCAAGCCGATGGCCAAGCCCCCGGTGCGCGCACTCGCGCGCGAGCTCGGCGTCGACCTCGCGCGCGTCGCGCCCACGGGTCCGCAGGGCGACATCACG
>CAZICY010000025.1:0-16854 GCA_964537955.1 uncultured Actinomyces sp.
CACCACGTCCGGGTGGCGGAATTGGCAGACGCGCTAGCTTGAGGTGCTAGTGCCCGCAAGGGCATGGGGGTTCAAGTCCCCCCTCGGACACATCGATGGCGCTCGCGGTTCCTCCCCGGCCCGGGCGGTCCGTCCTGGCTCGCGAGACGATGGTTCCGTGCCCGTGACCCGCCTTGCGCCGACACCCAGCGGCTTCCTCCACGAGGGCAACAGGCTCAACTTCCGCACGATCGCGGCACTGGCCGGGGAGATCGGCGCCACGCTCGCCCTGCGCATCGACGATGCGGACGCCAGCCGCTACCGCAGGGAGTACGCCGAGGACGTGTTCGCCACGCTGAACGCGATGGGCATCGTCTGGACTGTCGGCCCGCGCGATGCTGACGACTTCGAGGCTCACTGGTCCCAGCGCTCCAGGACGGAGTACTACCGGACCCAGCTCCGATCCGCCGTCGACTCGGGGCTGCAGGTCTACGCCTGCGCCTGCTCCAGGACCACGCAGCGCGGCCCGGCGTCGGGGGGCTGCGCAGGGGGATGCCGCACGCTCGCCCTGCCCCTGGAGCCGGGCCGCACGGCTTTGCGCGCGATCGTCGATGTCGACACCACCGTGCTCATCGGGGACGAGGCCGTCCGACTCGACGAGGAGATGGGCGACTTCGTCCTCTGGCGACGCGACGACCTGCCGGCCTACCAGCTGGTGTCCGTCGTAGAGGATCGCGATCTCGGCGTGACGCACATCGTGCGCGGACGCGACCTGCTCGCCTCGAGCGCGGCCCAGGTCCATCTGGCCTCCTGGCTCGACGCGGGGAACGTCGCCGCGGCGACATACGTGCATCATGGGCTCATCACGGATCCGTCTGGCGCCAAGCTCTCCAAGTCCACCCTGGCCTACGTCCCACCCGAGGAGGCACCACGGTGACCACCAGCCCCGAGGTCGGCGAGACCATCGTTGCCGCCGGGATCCCCACCAATGTGCACGACACGGGCGTCGATCCTGGCGGAGGGACCGTCCTGCTCATCCACGGCTCGGGGCCGGGCGTGAGCGCCTGGGCGAACTGGCGCCTTGCCATTCCCGAGCTATCGCGTGACTTCCGCGTCGTGGCTCCGGACGTCGTCGGCTTCGGCTACACCGATCTCGGGGTGGACGCCTACGACCTCGATACCTGGACCGGTCACGTCGTGGGGGTCCTCGATGCGCTCGGCATCGATCGCGCCCACGTGGTCGGCAACTCCTTCGGCGGCTCGCTTGCGCTCTCGCTCGCGATACGTCATCCCGATCGCGTGCGCAGGCTCGGCCTCATGGGCGCCGTCGGGCTCACCTTCCCGCTCACGCCTGGACTCGACGCCGTCTGGGGCTACGAGCCGAGCGTGGAGGCGATGGCCGACCTGCTGAGGATCTTCACGGCCACGCCTGCTCCCGGCTTGGAGGACCTCGCGCAGCTGCGCTACGAGGCAAGCGTGAGGCCCGGCGTGCAGGAGGCCTACGCGTCGATGTTCCCTGCTCCGCGGCAGCGGTGGGTGGACGCGCTGGCACATGCAGACGACGCGGTAGCCGGCATCGCGGCGCCGACGGTGATCTTCCACGGGCGCGAGGATCGCGTCATCCCGCTGGCGACGTCCCTGCGTCTGCTCGAGCTCATCCCCGACTCCCGGCTCCACGTCTTCGGCAACTGCGGCCACTGGACGCAGATCGAGCACGCGCAGGAGTTCCATCGCCTCCTGCGCGACTTCCTGCTCGAATCCACCAACGCCTGAGCCGCGCGCATCACATGCGCAGGTAGGACGCCCCGTTGAGATCCACGATGCCGCCGCTCGCCCACTCGGCCTCGGGCGAGGCGAGGAAGGCGACGGCCGCCGCAATCTCCTCTGGCTGTGCGATGCGGTCGAAGGGACTCTCGGCGCGACGCACAGCACCCGCCTCGCCCTGCATCGCCTCCGTCGCCATGTCCGTCTCGACGAAGCCCGGGGCGACCGTCGTCACCGCGATCCCGCGTCCGCCCAGGTACTTCGCGAGGGACTGGCCGAAGGAAGCGATGCCTGCCTTGCTCGCGCCGTAGGCCGGGCTCCGGGGTTCCCCGCGGAAGGCTCCGCGCGAGCCAATGTTGATGATGCGCCCGCCCGGACCCATGTGACGCACGGCGTGCCAGGTGACCAGTGCCGGGGCCAGCAGGTTGATGTCCAGCGTCTGGCGCCAGGCATCGAGCCAGGCGTCGAAGTCGACGTCGTCGATCGGGTGATCGAAGAACACCCCCGCGTTGTTGACCAGGACGTCGATACCGCCGAGGGCGGCCGCCGCCTGCTCCACCATGGCCGCGATGGCCGCGGGATCCCGCAGGTCCGCCCCCACGAGGACGTGGCCCTCGCCCGCGAGCGAGTCGAGCACGTTCGCGGCGGCCTCCGGACTCGCGTGGAAGTGCACGGCCACTCGCCAGCCGTCGGCCGCGAACCTGCGCGCGATGGCAGCGCCTATCCCGCGTGAAGCTCCCGTGACGAGGATGCGACCGGTCATGGGACCAGGCTAGGACCCTCGACCTGTTGCCTCGCGAGGGTCTGGCAGGCTGTGGGCATGGCACACGGCACGGGTGACGAGCCCATTCACCTGAACAATCATCACCTCAACACCCTCACGGCGATCTTCAGCCATCCCACAAGCCACAACATCCGCTGGGCTGACGCGCTGTCGCTCATGGAGCACGTGGGCGACGTCGAGGAGCGTCACGACGGCAAGCTCAAGGTGACGCTGGGTCCGGAGACCGAGGTGTTCGACCGTCCGCGCCACAAGGACATCGACACGCAGATGGTGGTCGACCTGCGCCGCATGCTGCGCAACGCCGGTTTCGACCCCAAGAAGCCCGGCGAGGAGGTCTGAGATGCACAACATCACCGATGCCATCGACCTGTCGGGTCGCATCGCGATCGCGGCGGTGGACTTCCACAGCACCCGCATCTATGCGCTGGACTCCCCCGATCACTCCGCGCCCGAGCATGTCGTGGCCGAGGATCCCCGCAAGCGGTATCACAACGTCTACCACCACGACGGGAACGTCGACGGCAAGTACCTCGACGACAGCGACGCCTACTGGTCGCTGCTCACCGAGGCACTGGCTCCGGCCGCGGGCATCATCCTGCTGGGCCACGGCACGGGCAAGGCCAATGCCAGCCACCATCTCGCTGCCTACATCGAGAAGCACCGCCGCGACATCGCGGCGCGGATCCTCGCTGACGTGCGCGCCGACATCGACGATCTCACCGACGAGCAGCTGCTGCGCCTCGGCCAGCACCTCGCGGGGATCGACCCCTTGCGCGACCACGGCGACAGTCGCCGCGGCGCTTCTTAGGCACGCCCGGCCTGCTCAGGCGGCCTGACGCGCCTTCCACCGACGCTCGAGCACCGCGGCGATGATGGCCGCGACGACGCCGGCGGACAGCACGGCGATCCAGCCCCACGGTTCGCCCAGGCCGGCAGTGTTCGCCGGGTCGTCAGGACACTCGCCCAGACCGCACTCGGGCACGATGTAGATGCCGATGACCGCGAGGTCAATGAACACCCAGATGATCACGAGCAGGCTGAGCCAGGCGATGAGTCCGGCGACGACCGGGCGCAGCGGGTGGGCGTCGTGGAGCACCCCTCGATCGCCCGCCTCGAAGGGGGCCTGCCACATGATGAGCAGGGCGCATCCGACGATGGCCACGATGAAGGTGACCAGCGCCCAGGTGTAGAGGTGCCAGCCGAAGACCTCCGGCCCGTAGCCGGGATCGTTGGGGTCCGCGATGTGCAGCAGGATCTGTCGGGTCGAGCCCGCAGCACCCACCACGGCGGCGAGGATGCTCAGCGCATAGTGACGGGGCCGCATACCCCAGAGCAGGTTCATGATCGGTCCGACGGCCAGCCCGACCATGCCGGAGCGCTGCACGATGCACAGGGGGCAGGGCTGCTCCCCGACGCCGAACTGCAGGTGGAGGGATCCCGCGAGCACGCCGATGAGGCCGAGCAGTGCGGCGATGTTGATCAGCCGAGACAGGAGCACCGCGCGCTCCGGCTCCATGCTCCAGCGGGACGCGGTGGGTGTCGTCGTCGATGTCGTCACGTCAGCCCCTAGAAGTTGAGCGGAATCGGGTCGGTCATGTGGATGCGCAGGACCAGCAGGGTGTACGCCAGGTTGGCCAGCGCCAGCAGCGGCGTCCAACGCCATCCCCGGAAGATCCCGATGAAGACCACGAACCAGACGACGAACATGAGGAGCATCACGTCACCGAGGCTAGGCCCCGCTCGACCCACCGGCAAGGACCGCGCGCCTCCCGCGCGTCCCCTAGGGTTGCCCCCATGCCCGATCCGCAGCATCTGCCCTGGCCGGACGGCACGCGCCCCGCCGAGCTGACGATCACTCTGGCCAACGGCACCCCGCTGCCTCACCACGAAGTGCGCGTGCGGCCGCAGTTCGGCGAGTGGCCGCGCGGCGACGTCCTCGTGTGGGCCGAGCCGATCCCGGGCCTACCCGTCCAGGGAGCCCTCGCCACATTCGCCCACGGCCTCGCCGAGCACGCCTTCATCTCGCGCGGACCGGACGGCTCGCTCACGGTCGCCCTGCCCGAGGGGTCGCCGGCGTGGTCGGAGCCGGCCTTCCTGGAGCTGCTCGCGGCCGCTGCCCGATCTGACGACGCGCGGGTGCGCTCGCGCGGGGTCGGACTCCTGGGGTTCGGGGCCATCGGCGCCCAGCACGCCCGAGCGGTGCGCGAGACGCCGGGCCTGCACCTTGTCGCAGTGTGCGATCGCGATCCGGCACGCGCCGCCCAGGCACTTGTCGCCGACCCACACGCGCGCGTGCACGACACCGCGGACCGCCTCCTGGACGACCCTGACGTGGAGATCGTCGTCATCTCCACTCCACCGGACAGCCACGCCCAATGGGCAGGTGCCGCCCTCGAGCGTGGCAAGCACGTGGTGGTCGAGAAGCCCATGGCGCTCACCACGCGCGAGTGCGACGCGCTCATCGAGCATGCCGAGCGAGAGCGGCTTGCCTTATCGGTCTACCAGAACCGCAGGTTCGACCCCGACTTTGCCGTCATCAAGCACGCGGTCCGCGCCGGCCGCGTCGGCGAGGTCTTCCATGTCGAGGCGTTCGTCGGCGGCTACGCCCACCCCTGCAACTACTGGCATTCCGACGCGGCCGTCTCCGGCGGCGCGCTCTTCGACTGGGGCTCGCATGTCATCGACCAGGTGCTCGACCTAGTGGACGGCGACGTCGACAGCGTGACCGCGGTCAATCACAAGCGGGTCTGGCACGACGTCACCAATGCCGACCACTCCCGGATGACCCTGCACTTCTCCGGCGGTCGCGAGGCGACCTTCGTCTACTCCGATCTCGCCGCCGCCCTCAAGCCGCGGTGGTACGTCCTCGGGACAAGGGGTGCACTCACGGGAGAGTGGCGCCGAGAGTCGGTCGTCTCCCGCAGTGCCATCGGGACCTTGGACGAGGACGTCCTCGCGCCCGCCGACGCGCCGCCGCGCGTGCGACTGCACTCCCCCGAGGGCGACGTCACCGAACTCGCCTTCCGCGATGCTGAGCCCCACCCCTTCCACGCGGATCTCGCCCTGTGGCTGCAGTTCGGCTTCACGCCCCGCGTCCGCGGCGAGCAGTCGCGACGGGTGATTGCGATGCTGGAGGCCGCCGAGGAGTCGGCGCGCATGGGCGGCGTCCCGGTGAAGCCGTCGTGAAGCCCACGCGATGGGGGCTCCTCGGGGCCGGATGGATCTCGCGTCGGGCGATCGCCCCTGCCATGCACTCCGCCCACGGCGCGACCTTGGAGGTCGTCGCGGCTCGTGACCTCACGCGGGCCCAGTCGTTGAGCCCGAGGCGCGCCGCAGTGGACGACTACGCGCGCGTGGTCGACGACCCGGGTGTGGACGCGATCTACATCGCGCTGTCCAACGACGGGCACCTCCCCTGGGCCGAGCGCGCGCTCGCCGCAGGCAAGGCCGTCCTGTGCGAGAAGCCGCTCGGCCGCAATGCCGATGAGGCGCGGCGGATGCGCGCGACCGCCGATGCGTGCGGTGGCCTCCTCGTCGAGGCGACGTGGAACCTGTGGCATCCGCGCACCGGCCGGGCCGCAGCGCTGCTGGCAAGCGACGCCATCGGCCAGGTGGAGAGCGTCAGCGGCTCCTTCGTCTTCGATGGCGTGGCCGAGGGAAACTACCGACTCGATCCCGGCCTGGGCGGCGGTGCTCTGCTCGACGTGGGCTGCTATCCCCTCACGGGGGCTGCATGGGCTGTCCGGGGAGCGACGCTCCGCGTGGACGACGTCGCCATCCTCACGGGCGGCCTGGGTGTGGACCTCACGACCGACGCGCGCATTCGCTTGGGCGACGTGCCGGTCCACGTCCGCGCCAGCTTCGTCGAAACAGACTTCCAGAGCCTGGTGCTCGAGGGCGATCACGGCATCATCGAATTCACCGGCAGCGACGCCTACACCTCGTGGCTGCGCCCGAGCGCCCTGCGGGTCCTGGACCGCGACGGCGAACGCGTGGAGCACTTCGCACCCGTCGATCCCTACCGGCTGATGATCGAATCGGTATCCGCGGCCGTCCGCGGTGAGGGCGGCTGGCTCCCCGACCCGCAGTGGTCCCTCACCGTCGCCGAGGCCATGGACGCCATCCTCGCCAGCGGGCAGGCCCGTTAGCCAGACGGAGCATCGGCGCCACGTCGGGCGGCGCCGCGTGGCAGGGTGAGGCCATGTCCGATGACTCCGTGTCCGATGACTCCGTCCTCGTCGAGGTCCGCGACCGCGTCGCGCTCATCACGCTCAATCGGCCCGATCGGCTCAATGCCCTCCACTCGGGGATGGGGGCGGCGTACGCGCGCGCCCTGCGCGCGGCAGACGACGACCCTGCGATCCGTGCGGTCGTCGTCACGGGCGCGGGGCGCGGCTTCTGCTCCGGAGCGGACCTGTCCGTCCTCGCCCAGGGTCCCGAGGCGCTCGACGGCTTCGTGACGGACACGGCCTGGGAGGACCTGCCCACCGTGGCGCTCGACGTGAGCGTCCCGGTGGTCATGGCGGTCAACGGACCCGCAGCGGGCCTCGGGTTCGTGATCGCCCTCACCGGTGACGTCTGCTTCGCCTCCCCGACCGCGCGCTTCATCTCGGCCTTCAGCCGACTCGGCCTCGTCGCAGAGTACGGCGTTGCCTGGCTGCTGCCCCGCATGATCGGCCGGCAGCGCGCCGCGGAGATCCTGCTCAGCGGCCGCGCGCTCGACGCGGCGGAGGCCGAGCGCATCGGGCTCGTTCAGGGCGTCCACGATGACGTGGTCGGCGCGGCGATGGCCTGGGCGAGCGATGTCGCCGCCCACTGCTCGCCCGCGTCGCTCGCGACCATGAAGCGCCAGCTGTCCGCGGCGGACAGCGCCGGCATGCGCGAGAGCATCGAGGCTAGCCTGCGCCTCATGCGCGAGTCCTTCCGCAGCCGCGACCTGGCCGAGGCACTGCTCGCCAAGGCTGCCGGACGCGCGCCCGACTTCCCGCCGGCCTAGTCGAGCTGGCCGGCGTAGGCCAGTGCGAGGCGCACGAGCCGTCCCTGCCCGCCCGTCATCTCGGCCTGGAGGGACTCCGACGCAGCCTCCTGCGGGGAGATCCACGTGAGGTCCAAGGACTCCTGGCTGGGTGCGCAGTCGCCGTCGCACGGCACGACATAGGCCAGGCTGACGGCGTGCTGTCGCGGATCGTGATAGCCGGTGACCGAAGCATCCGGGAAGTACTCCGCCACCGTGAAGGGCGCAGGATCGAGGGGCAGTCGCGGCAGCGCCACCGGCCCGAGGTCCTTCTCGATATGGCGCAGGAGAGCCTCGCGCAGTCGCTCGCCGTAGAGCACACGCCCGGAGACCAGCGCCCTGCTGATCGAGCCGTCCGGCATCGCGCGCAGCAGCAGGCCCACCGCGGTGATGGAGCCCCAGGGGTCCACCCGCACCGGAATGGCCTCGACGTAGACGATGGGCAGACGCTCACGAGCCTGCTCGAGCTGCTCGGAGCTGAGCCAGGAGTCTCGGACATCGAGCATGTCGCTCATCGGTCACCCCTTCGATCCCGGCGCCGGTGCGCGCCTACGCTGTCGGCATGCCGACTGTAGAGCCACAGCGCCCGGACGGGGGCGCCTACCCCATCGCCCATACCGACGAGGAATGGCGATCGCGCCTCACGCCGGTGGAGTACGCCGTGCTGCGGGAAGCCGGCACGGAGCCCCCGTGGTCGGGCGAGTACGTCGAGACCAAGGCTGCGGGTACCTACGCCTGCCGCGCCTGCGGAGCGGAGCTGTTCCAGTCGGAGACGAAGTTCGACTCGCACTGCGGATGGCCGTCGTTCTTCACGCCGCTCGCCGGGGATCGCGTCGTCGAGATCGAGGATCGCACCCATGGCATGGTCCGCACCGAGGTGCGATGTGCTTCGTGCGGAAGCCACCTCGGCCACGTCTTCGCGGGCGAGGGATACCCCACGCCGACCGACCTGCGCTACTGCATCAACAGCGTGTGCCTGGTGCTCCGCGAGCAGGAGCAGGGCACGCCCTAGGCCGGCCTCGTCCCACACGGCCCGCTCCAGCCACCCGCCGGGCCGCCCTGGACGGGGCGACGGTCCTGTGTCCGGGCAAGGCCCGCGGGCCCGCGGCGTGGGATCGCCGAGCCGCTCCCGGCCCGTCGTACCCTGCCAAAGTGACCAGTGGCGCCGTTTCCTTCGACCGTGCGCTGGCGAGCCTGAGAGAGGTGCGCTTCCGCCCCGAGCTCACCATCGACGAGGGCCCGGCGCCCCAGCGACTCGCCCCGCACGCGGTTGCCCTGACTGCGGATTTCGTCGAGGACGACGAGGAGCTGGCTTCCGGTCGCTTCGTGCTCCTGCACGACCCCGACGGCGTCGAGGCGTGGGAGGGCAACTTCAGGGCCGTGGTCTTCCTACGGGCGATCCTCGAGCCTGACCTGGCCACCGATCCCCTGCTCACCGGTGTCGCCTGGGCCTGGCTGGTCGAGGCCCTCGACGCCGAGGGCGGCCCTCGCACCGCCCTGGGTGGCACCGTCACCCGGGTGATGAGCGAGTCCTTCGGGGCGCTTGGCGAGCGCGACGTGACGGGATCGATCGAGATCCGCGCCTCCTGGACACCCCTGGGCGATCCGGCCGATATGGGCCAGGAGGCCCAGGCGTGGGCAGCCGCGCTCGCGCAGGCCGCCGGGCTGCTGCCGCTGCCTCCCGGGGTGTCGGCGCTCGTCCAGCCGCGCCGGGCCACCTGAGTCCGTCGTGGCCTCACCTGCCGACGCGTCCTCGAGCGCCGAGACCGAGCCGCTGCCCGCTGTCGAGCTCCTCGATGGCCTGCCCACCGTCGTGGCCGGAGCCGACGCACTGGCCGAGGCGATCGCCGCGCTCTCGGAGGGATCGGGTCCCGTGGCCGTCGATGCCGAGCGGGCCTCAGGCTTCAAGTACGGGCAGCGCGCCTACCTGGTGCAGTTCTATCGGCGCGGCAGCGGCACGTGGCTCATCGATCCGACCGCCTGCGCCGACCTGGCCCCCCTCGCTGAGGCGCTGCGCGACACGACATGGATCCTGCACGCCGCGTCCCAGGACCTGCCGTGCATGCGCGAGGTCGGGCTCGTGCCTCAGCGCATCTTCGACACCGAGCTCGCGGCCCGCCTGCTCGGCCGCGATCGCGTGGGCCTAGGCCCCCTCGTCGAGAGCGAGCTGGGCCTGCACCTGGCCAAGGGGCACGGCGCCGCCGACTGGTCCCGCCGGCCGCTGCCCGACGACTGGCTTCGCTACGCAGCACTGGACGTCGAGGTGCTTGTGGATCTCTACGACGTGCTCGCCGCGGATCTCCTGCGCTCGGGCAAGGCCGAATGGGCTGAAGAGGAGTTCCTCTCTACGCTCCACCAGCCCCCGGCCCCTCCCCGTCGCGATCCATGGCGGCGCACGTCGGGCATGCACCGGGTCCGCGGACGCCGGGCCCTCGCGGTCGTTCGATCCCTGTGGGAGTCACGGGACGACCTGGCCCAGCGCATCGACGTGAGCCCCGGACGCGTGCTGCCCGATGCGTCGATCGTGGCCGCTGCTCTCGCGCAGCCGCGTGACCGCGATGCCCTGGCGGCCCTTCCGGAGTTCCGCAAGGGCCACGCCGCACGCCACCTGGACCGCTGGTGGCGAGCAGTGGAGACGGCACGAGCACTCCCCGATGACGCCCTGCCGGCTCCTGCGCTCGCTGCCGAGGGTCCGCCGCCGGCGCGCGTGTGGCGCGAGCGCGATCCTGTGGCGGCGGACCGCCTGGCGCGGGCGCGCGCCTCGCTCGCGGACATCGCGTACGGACTTGGGATGCCGGTCGAGAACCTCATCCCCCCGGACGCTGTGCGCCGCTGGGCGTGGGACCCGCCGGAGCCCGTCACCGCGGACTCCGTCGCCACCGCGCTGGCCCGATCGGGTGCACGTCCCTGGCAGGTGCGCCTGTGCGCAGCGGCACTGGCCGAGGCCGCAGCCGAGCCGCCGGGCGAGGCTCAGCCTGACGACTCGTGAGCCCCCGCCACGTCGCCGGAAAGGTCGGTGAGTGGCGCCGCGACTCGCTCGGTCACGCGTCGCGCGATGTCCTGGGCGCTCATGCCCGCCTGCGCGAGCACGCTCGCTCGTGAGGCATGGGCAGGGAACTCCGCGGGCATGCCGAAGGTGAGGGTCGGGGTGGGCACCCCCGCGTCTTCCAGGCATGTCCGCAGGGCGGTCCCGACACCGCCGGCGCGCACGTTGTCCTCGATCACGACGACAAGGTCGGCGTCTGCGGCCAGGGAGGCAAGCCGCTGTGGCACAGGCAGGGCCCACCGCGGATCGACCACCGTCGCGCGGATCCCCTGGGCGGCCAGTGCCTCGGCCACGTCCAGGCCCAGTCTCGCTAGAGCTCCCACCGTCACGATGAGCACATCGCAGTCGTCTTCCTCGCGAAGGATGTCGAGGTCCTCGACGCGACGCACCGCCGGGATGTCCTCGGGCACGGCACCCTTGGGGAAGCGCACCACCGTCGGCGCGTCGGCGACGGACACCGCCTCCCGGAGCTCCTCGCGCAGGGACACGGCGTCTCGGGGGGCGGCCAGCCGGAGCCCGGGGACCACGCCGAGCAACGACATGTCCCAGATGCCGTTGTGACTCGGGCCGTCATCCCCGGTCACGCCGGCGCGGTCCAGCACGAAGGTCACACCCGCTCGGTGCAGGGCGCAGTCGAGCAGGACCTGGTCGATGGCACGGTTGAGGAAGGTGGCGTAGACCGCGACCACGGGATGCATGCCCGCGTAGGCCAGACCAGCCGCGCTGGTCACCGCATGCTGCTCCGCGATCCCCACGTCGAAGGTGCGATCCGGATAATGACGCGCGAAGCGATCGAGCCCGGTCGGACCGAGCATCGCAGCCGTGATCGCGACCACTGAGGGATCCTGTGCTCCGATCGCGACGAGCTCGTCGGCGAAGACCGACGTCCATGTGCGTCCCGAGGCGCTCAGGGGCTGGCCGGTCTCCGGATCGATGACGCCGATGCCGTGGAAGCGGTCGGCCTCGTCCTGCTCGGCCGGCGCATAGCCGCGCCCCTTCTCCGTGATGACGTGCACCACGACGGGGCCGGGGTAGTCCCTCGCGCGCCGCAACGCGTGCTCGACCTCGACGGTGTCGTGGCCGTCGATCGGGCCGATGTACTTCAGGCCTAGGTCCTCGAACATCCCCTGCGGGGCCACGATGTCCTTCAGGCCCTTCTTCATGCCGTGCAGGGCGTCGTAGACGGGCGCCCCGACGACCGGCGTGCGCTGGAGCGTGCGACGCCCCCACTGCAGGAAGCGCTCGTAGCCCTGTGTCGTGCGCAGGGTCGCGAGGTGATGCGCCAGTCCCCCGATGGTCGGCGAGTACGAACGCTCGTTGTCGTTGACGAGGATGACCATGGGCCGGTCGGATGCCGCGATGTTGTTGAGGGCCTCCCAGGCCATACCGCCGGTGAGCGAGCCGTCGCCCACCACCGCCACCACGTGGCGGCGCCGGGGGCCGTCGAGGTCGCCGGTCAACTGGAAGCCCTTGGCGATCCCGTCGGCGTAGGACAGGGCCGTGGAGGCGTGGGAGTTCTCGATGATGTCGTGGTCGGACTCCTCGCGGGACGGATAGCCCGACAGGCCTCCCTCCTTGCGCAGCGAACCGAAGCCCTGCCAGCGACCCGTGAGGATCTTGTGCACGTACGCCTGGTGGCCGGTGTCCCAGAGCATCACGTCATGCGGGGACTCGAAGACCCGATGAAGGGCGAGCGTCAGCTCGACCACGCCCAGGTTGGGCCCGAGGTGGCCTCCCGTGGCGGACACCTGCTGGACGAGGAACTCGCGGATCTCCATCGCGAGGGCGTCCAGGTCCTCCTCGGGCAGCGCGCGCAGGTCCTCGGGCGAGGAGATGCCTTCGAGCAGACCCATGCCGCCTTCGCCTCCTGCCCGCGCGCCGTGGGGACGCATCCGCGCCCGGCGGGCCGACGGCGCCGCCCCTCCCGGGCTCTGCGGGCAGTCTAGGCGCCGCCCGGGCTTGCCACACGTCAGAGGCGCGCCTGCCAGCGCCTTCCCTCGAGTGCCTGGGCCACCATCGCGACCTCACGCTGAAGCCGCTGGAGCTCCGCCGCCTCGGCTTCGAGTGCGCGCAGCGCCTCCTCGGGGTCGACTCCCGCATCGATAAGGGCCGTCCGCGCCCGCGCATACGCCAGGCGCGCCCCCTCCACACGCGCGTCGAGGTCGCAGGAGACGCGGAAGGCCAGGGCCCTGGGGTGCCTGGCCCAGACGGAGGCGGGCGAGCGCTCGAGACTCGAGACGTCCCAGAGCCAGCGCGTCGCCGACTCCTCGAAGGCGGCATCGTCCGGGTCGGCGACGCGCACCGGCCAGCCCGGGGGCCGCATGACTACGCGAGTGACCGCAGGACGTACTGCAAGATCCCGCCGTGCCGGAAGTAGTCGGCCTCACCCGGGGTGTCCACCCGCACCCGGGCGCTGAACTCGACCGTCCGACCGTCGGCGGCCACCGCCTCCACGCCGACCTCCGACGGGATTCGGCCGTCGTTGAACTCCGTGATGCCGCGTATGGTGAAGACCTCGTCGCCCTGCAGTCCGAGGGAGTCGGCACTCATGCCCTCGGGGAACTGCAGCGGCAGCACGCCCATGCCGATCAGATTGGAGCGATGGATTCGCTCGTAGGACTGCGCGATCACGGCCTTCACCCCGAGCAGAGCCGTGCCCTTCGCCGCCCAGTCGCGGCTCGAGCCGGATCCATACTCCTTGCCCGCGAGGATGACCAGAGGGGTGTGGTGACGGGCGTAGGCCATGGCCGCGTCGTAGACGGGCACGGTCTCGGCGTCGGGCGTGGTGAAGTCGACGGTGTAGCCGCCCTCGACGTCGTGCAGCATGAGATTGCGCAGCCGGATGTTGGCGAAGGTTCCCCGGATCATCACCTCGTGATTGCCGCGACGGGAACCATATGAGTTGAAGTCCTTGCGCTCGACTCCGTGATCGGCGAGGTAGCGCCCCGCGGGGCTGTCGGGCTTGATGCTGCCCGCGGGTGAGATGTGGTCGGTGGTGACCGAGTCCCCCAGCTTGAGCAGGACGCGTGCGCCGTTGATGTCGTGCAGCGGCTCAGGCTCTCGGGGCATGCCGTCGAAGTATGGCGCCTTGCGCACGTAGGTGCTCGCGGGATCCCAGTCGAATCGATCCCCCGTCGGGGTGGGCAGGCTGCGCCAGCGCTCGTCGCCGTGGAACACGTCGGCGTACCTCGACGCGAACATCTCCTCGTCGATGCACGAGTCGATCACGTCCTGGATCTCCTGGGGGGTCGGCCAGATGTCGGCCAGGAAGACCGGCTTGCCGGAGTCGTCGAGCCCGAGGGGCTCGGTCGCGAAGTCAATGTCCATCGTCCCCGCGATGGCGTATGCGACCACGAGGGGAGGCGATGCGAGGTAGTTCATCTTCACATCCGGGTTGATGCGTCCCTCGAAGTTGCGGTTGCCGCTGAGCACGGACACGACGGCAAGGTCGGCCTCGTTGACCGCGGCGCTGACTTCGGGGATGAGGGGGCCCGAGTTGCCGATGCATACGGTGCATCCGTAGCCGACCGTCTCGAATCCCAGCTTGTCGAGGAAGGCGGTCAGGCCCGACCTGTCGTAGTAGTCGGTCACCACCTGAGATCCAGGGCCGAGAGTGGTCTTGACCCACGGCTTGCGCGACAGACCGCGCTCGACCGCCTTCTTGGCGACAAGGCCGGCGCCGATCATGACGGAGGGATTCGACGTGTTGGTGCACGACGTGATCGCGGCAATGACCACATTGCCGTGACCGATCTCGACGGGCTCGCCGTCGATCGCCGTCTCGACAACCGCCGCGGGTTCGCGCGTGTAGTCGGACAGCGCGCGGATGAAAGCGGACTTCGCGTCACTCAGCGAGACGCGGTCCTGGGGGCGTTTCGGTCCCGCGAGTGACGGCACGACCGAGCCGAGATCCAGCTCGACGTACTCCGAGTAGCGCGCCTCGCGCGCCGGATCGTGCCAGAGCCCCTGTGCCTTGGCATAGGCCTCGACGAGCGCGACCTGCTCCTCTGTGCGCCCGGTGAGCCGCAGGTAGTCGATGGTGGCCTCGTCGATCGGGAAGATGGCCACGGTCGAGCCGTACTCGGGGCTCATGTTGCCGATCGTCGCGCGGTCAGCGAGCGGGACGGCACCCACGCCGTCGCCGTAGAACTCCACGAACTTGCCCACCACGCCGTGCTTGCGAAGCATCTCGGTGATGGTGAGCACGAGGTCCGTCGCGGTGGCTCCTGGAGGCAGCTCCCCGGTGAGCTTGAAGCCCACGACACGCGGGATGAGCATCGACACGGGCTGCCCCAGCATGGCCGCCTCGGCCTCGATGCCGCCCACGCCCCAGCCCAGCACCCCGAGGCCGTTGACCATCGTGGTGTGGCTATCCGTGCCGACCACGGTGTCGGGATACGCCTGTCCGCCCCGAGCCATGATCACGCGCGCCAGGTGCTCGATGTTGACCTGGTGCACGATGCCCGTGCCGGGCGGCACGACCTTGAACTCCTCGAAGGCGCCCTGGCCCCAGCGGAGGAACTGGTAGCGCTCGCGGTTGCGCTCGTACTCCAGCGCGGTGTTGAGGTCTGCGGCATCGGGCCGCGCGAAGTAGTCGGCGATCACGCTGTGGTCGATCACGAGCTCGGCGGGAGCGAGGGGCTCGATGCGGGCGGGGTCCCCGCCCAGGTCGACCACTGCCTCGCGCATGGTGGCGAGGTCCACCACCACCGGGACGCCGGTGAAGTCCTGCATGATCACGCGCGCGGGGGTGAACTGGATCTCCTCGGAGGGCTCGGCGTCCGCGGTCCAGGACCCCAGGGCCCGGATCTGCTCCTCCGTGACGTTGGCCCCGTCCTCCGTGCGCAGGAGGTTCTCCAGCAGGACGCGATGGGTGAAGGGCAGGGACGTCGCGCCGGGCACCGCGTCGATGCGGAAGATCTCGTAGTCGCGATCGCCCACGCTGAGCGTGGTCCGCGCACCAAGGCTGTCCCGACTCGCTGCCACGGCGTATCCCTCCTCCGGCGACGGGCGCCGATGGGGCGCGCCGACCCGCGTCCACACTACTGCGCGACGCGCGGGCCTCCACGAGCCCCTCGGCGCCCCCGAATGAGCGCGCGGACCTGTTAGCGTGACGGGGCCCGGATGGCGCGGGCGCGAAGGAGGTCCCCGCCGCATGTGCGGTATCGCCGGTGTGCTGGGCCCCGCGGAGCGGACCTCCCTGGCCATCGGGCCCATGCTCGAGGTGATCCACCACCGCGGCCCGGACGACTCCGGGTCCTACGTCGGACCTGATTTCGCCTTCGGCATGACTCGGCTGTCCATCATCGACATCGCTGGCGGCCACCAGCCCATGTGGAGTGCCGACGGCACGGTGGGCATCGTCTACAACGGTGAGCTGTACAACTACCGCGAACTCGATGCCGAGCTTGCTGAGGTCGGGCTGCCCCCGCGCAGCAGCAGCGACACGGACACGATCCTGCGCCTCTACGAACACATGGGCCGCCAGGACCTGCCCGGCATGATGCGCCGCCTGCGCGGGATGTTCGGCCTGTGCATCTACGACGCCTCGCTGCACCGGCTCGTCCTGGCCCGCGACCCCTTCGGCATCAAGCCGCTCTACGTCCGGATGGAGGAGGGGCCCCATGGGCCGCGCGTCGCCGCATTCGCCTCCGAGATCAAGAGCCTCCTCGTCGACCCTGAGGCGCGGGCGGAGGTGGACATGGACGCGGTCGTCAACTATCTGTCCTTCCAGTTCAACCCCCTGCCGCAGACCTTCTTCCAAGGGATTCACCGCCTGGAGCCCGGCCACTTCGCCGCCGTCGACCTCGCCGATCCCCGCTTCCTTCCCGAGCGCTACTGGCGCTACGAGTTCAGCGCCGACGTGGACGAGTCGATCCTCGTCGACGAGGTGCGCTCGGTGCTCGAGGACTCCGTGGAGCACCACCTCATCGCCGACGTGCCGGTGGGCGCCTTCCTCAGTGGTGGCGTCGACAGCGCGATCACGGTGACGCTGGTCCAGGAGCAGCGGCGCGCGATGGGGCTCGAGCCCGTCAAGACCTTCACCGTCGGATTCGACGCCGTGAGCGAGCATGCGGAGGCCCGTGAGGTCGCCGACGCCCTGGGCACGGACCACCACGAGATCCACGTCGACATCTCCGAGTACCTCGGCGTCCTGCCCGACATCGCGTGGTACTTCGACGAGCCCGTGGCGGACCCCTCTGCCGTGTCCCTCTACTTCGTCGCCGAGGCCGCGCGCGAGCACGTCACCGTGGTGCTTTCGGGGGA
>CAZICY010000025.1:16954-26041 GCA_964537955.1 uncultured Actinomyces sp.
CGACGGGCCTTCCGGGGTCGCATCCCCGAGACGACCGAGGCCCGCGCCAAGCTGGGATTTCCCACGCCCTTCCGCCACTGGCTTGCCCAGGACCCCGACGCCGTCCTGGCCCCTATCCGCCGCAGTGCCTTTCTGGCGTCCATCGTCGACATGGACGTCGTCGAGGAGCTCGTGCGCGCGCACGCGTCAGGGCAATCCGACTCCTCCCGCAAGGTCTTCGTGCTGCTCATGCTGGCGCTGTGGCACGAGGCCTTCTTCGAGGGACCGCCGGGAGTGCGGCCGTCCAAGAGGGGCGACGAGACCGACTAGCCCTGGCGCCAGTCGGCCGAGTCGCTGGACAGCTCCGAGGACGTCAACTGCCAGGGCACGCTCACGACCATCACCCCAGGGGCGAAGAGCAGTCGGGTCTTCAGGCGCAACGCCGACTGATTGTGCAGCAGTTGCTCCCACCAGTGGCCCACGACGTACTCGGGCACGTAGACGGTCACCAGGTCTCGGGGACTCTCCCGACGCACCCGCTTGATGTAGTCGATGATCGGGCGGGTGATCTCCCGGTACGGCGACTCGATGACCCGGAGTGTCACGGGTATCTCGCGGCGCTCCCAGTCCCGGCGCAGCGCGGCCGTGTCCGCCGGATCCACGTCGACGGTGAGAGCCTCCAGCGTGTCGTGCCGCGTGGCCCGGGCGTACGCCAGAGCGCGCAGCGCAGGCTTGTGGAGCTTGGAGATCAGGACGATGCCGTGCACGCGCGACGGCAGCGTCACGTGCACCTCGTCGCCCACCGCGAGCTCCTCACGCACCCGGTCGTAGTGACGGTGGATCGCCTGCATGAGCAGGAAGATGACCGGCATGGCGACCACGACGATCCAGGCTCCCTGGAGGAACTTCGTCACCAGCACGATGACGAGCACGAGCCCGGTCATGGCAGCGCCCACTCCGTTGATGGCCCGGGACCGCTTCATGCGCCGACGCTCCTCCGGTGAGTGCTCGCGGCTCAGCTCGCGGTTCCAGTGCCGCAGCATGCCGATCTGCCCCAGCGTGAAGGCGGCGAACACGCCGATGATGTAGAGCTGGATGAGCGACGACACGTCCGCCTGGAAGACGATGACGAGCACGATCGCGAAGGCCGCGAGCACGATGATGCCGTTGCTGTAGGACAGCCGATCACCGCGGGTGTGCAACTGCCGAGGCAGGTAGCCGTCGCGCGCGAGCACTGAGCCCAGCACGGGGAAGCCGTTGTAGGCGGTGTTGGCCGCCAGGGCGAGGATCAGGGCGGTGGCAAGCGATACCACCAGGACCGCCACGGTGACGTCGCCGAAGACCGCCTGCGCCACCTGGACGATCACGGTCTTCTGGGTCGCTCCTTCCGGCAGCCCGACGAGGTCGGCGTCGTCGGAGGTCACCTTCACGCCCGTCGACAGCGCAAGCCACGTGATCGACGCGAAGAGCGTCATCGAGATGACGCCCAGCAGGAGCAGCGTCGTCGCCGCGTTCCTGGACTTGGGCTTCCTGAAGGCGGGCACCCCATTGGCGATGGCCTCGATGCCGGTCAGGGCCGTCGTCCCGGACGAGAACGCCCGTGCCACGAGGAAGGCGAGCGCGAGACCGGTGACCTCGTCCTGCGCGATGATCTCCCAGCCCGCGCTCTCCGCGGTCAGATCAGCGCCCATCATGGTGCGCACCACGCCGGTGACGACCATGATCGCGATGGACGCGATGAAGAGATAGGTCGGGATCGCGAAGGTGATGCCCGACTCCCTGATGCCGCGCAGGTTGACGAGGGTGATCACGACGATGATGCCCACCGCCCACCAGGCGGCGTGATCGGAGATCACCGGGAACACCGATCCCAGGTTCGCCACGGCGGCGGAGATCGATACCGCGACGGTGAGCGTGTAGTCGACCAGGAGCGCGCTCGCTGTGAAGACACCCCACCGGGGACCGAGATTCTCGGAGACGACCGTGTAGTCCCCGCCGCCCCCGGGGTAGGCGTGGACGTTCTGCCGGTAGGAGGCGACCACGACGAAGTACAGGACAACCACCGCGAGCGCGACCCACGGCCCGAATGAGTAGAGGGAGAACCCGCCCAGGGCGAGGACGATGAGGATCTCCTGCGTGGCATACGCATTGGAAGACAGCGCATCGCTCGCGAAGATGGGTAGGGCAATGCGCTTGGGGAGCAGCGTCTCGCCGATGCGATCGCTCCGCAGGGCTCGACCGAAGAAGAACCGCTTCACGGTGTCCACCACGGGCACGGAAGCATCGTAGGTCCCTGGCCGATCGCGCCCCTTCACCGACCCGCACCGGCCCCATGACCCGGGACCGCGCCCCGTGTAGCGTCTGTTCCGTGCATGTGGTGATCCTCGGCTGCGGGCGGGTCGGCTCACTCCTTGCCGATCGCCTGGACGCGGCGGGTCACTCGGTGGCCATCGTCGACCAGGATCCGCAATCCTTCCGGCGTCTCAGCGGCCGCTTCTCGGGCACGACCGTGAAGGGCATCGGCTTCGACCGCGAGACCCTCGAGAAGGCGGGCATCGAGCGCGCCCACGCCTTCGCCGCGGTGAGCAGCGGCGACAACACCAACATCCTCGCCGCACGCGTCGCCCGCGAAACCTACGGCGTGGAGCACGTCGTGGCTCGCATCTACGACCCCCGGCGCGCAGAGGTCTACCAGCGGCTCGGGATCCCCACGGTGGCAACGGTCTCCTGGACGGCAGGGCAGATCATGCGACGACTTCTGCCCCAGGGTGGTCTCGAGGAGTACCGCGATGCGAGCGGTCAGGTCCTCATCGCGGAGATGCCCGCGCATGCGAGCTGGTACGGCCATGCGATCTCCGACATGGAGACGGCCACGGGGGCACGAGTGGCGTTCGTCAGCCGCCTCGGATCGGGGCTGATCCCGGAGGCTGACTCCGTCCTGCAGGACGGTGACCTCGTGCACGTGCTCGTCGCCAACGAGGACGTCTCGCACGTCGAGACCATCCTGGCGGGCCCCCGCGAGGCAGGACTCGCATCCCAGCGCGAGGGTGCGTCGTGAGGGTCGCCATCGCAGGCGCCGGCAAGGTCGGCCGGTCGATCGCCCGGGAGCTCATCGGCTTCGGGCACGAGGTGCTGCTCATCGATCGTGATGCCGACCTGGCTCGGCCCGGGGCGGTCGTCGGCGCTCAGATGCTCCAGGCCGATGCCTGCGAACTCGCGGCTCTCGAGGAAGCCGACCTCGCCCAGTGCCAGGTGATGGTGGCGGCAACCGGAGACGACAAGGTCAATCTCGTCGTCTCCCTCCTGGCCAAGACCGAGTTCGGTGTCCCTCGTGTGGTCGCCCGCGTCAATCACCCCAAGAACGAGTGGATGTTCAACGAGTCGTGGGGCGTCGACGTCGCGGTCTCCACGCCGCGCATGCTCTCCGCGCTCGTGGAGGAGGCGGTGAGCGTCGGCGACCTCGTGCGCCTGTTCACCTTCCGCCAGGGACAGGCCGACCTCGTCGAGATCACGCTGTCGTCCGGATCGCCCGTCGCCGGCCATCGCGTCGGATCGATGTCCTGGCCACCGGATACCGCTCTCGCGGCGATCGTGCGCGGGCCGCGTGTCATCGCGCCGAGTGCAGACGACTCCCTGGAGATCGGAGACGAGCTCATCTTCGTCTGCGCGCCCGAGCAGGAGCCTGTGCTGCAGTCGATGCTCAGCGACCACGCGCACGCACCGGACCGGGGCGAGGGCCCCTAGTCCGCTCCGCCGTGGCCTACTGAGTCGGAGGCTCCTCGTCCGCGCTCCGCCCCGTCCCGTCGCGGGACTGCGCCTCAGCCTCGCGGCGCCGCTCGAAGACGGGCCTCAGCACGAGATAGGTGAAGTAGCCCGCGGCGATGAAGAGCGGCACTCCCATGATGACCTTGGCAAAGCCCAGCGGTCCCACCCAGCCGGCCAGATACATCGGGCCCTGCACGGCGACCCGGAGGCTGAACAGGCCCACCCAGATCCACGAGGCGGCGGAGTAGATGCGCCGCAACTCGGGGTCCGATCGCCACCTCACGCCCTGGCCCGTGAGGAATCCCACGATCACGCCGATCAGCGGCCACCCGACGAGGATGGAGATGAGGAATGCGACGCCATAGCCGATGTTCTGCAGCAGTCCCGGGATGAAGTATCCCTCCCCCGACTGGGTACGGGACGCGACAAAGGCGGAGATCCCGACGCCGACGAGTCCGGCCGCGATCTGCTGCAGGCTCTCCCGCCGGATGAGCCGCCACAGCGCGATGGCCACCCCGGCTCCGAGTGCCGACCACACGGCGACGCCGAGGTCGCTCCCCGTGACGAGGTAGACGATGACGAACACCACCGTCGGAGCCCCGCTGTCGATGATGCCCCGCCAGCCGCCGAGTGCCCGGTCCAGGAGCACGCGCTCCTCGCGCACGTCCTCGCGTGTCTGCGGCTCGATGACCGGCTCATGGTCCGACTCGCGAGCACCCTCGTCGCCGTCACCCGGGACGCGATCCGTCGTCACGCCGGTGACTCCGCGGGCGCGGGGTAGAGCCGGTACTCGGGGTTGAAGATCGTCGCGTCCCCCTGCGGGCAGGTGACCCGACCCCAGGCCGAGATCGGGCGTCCCACGTCTACCCCGGACAGGCGGCGATGCCCGATCCACACGAGGGTGATGTGGCCGCTGCCGTCGTAGACCTCTGCCTCGAGGGTGGGAGCATTCGCGCGCGGCCTGAGCGTGACGGAGCGGATGACGCCGTGGATCGACACGGACTGTCCCCGCTGGCACGCCGAGATGGCCTGCGCCCCGCGGGCGTGGGACTCGTGGGCGAGTTCGCCCGCCTCGACTTCCTCCTGGCTGCGTGTCCACGACGACCACCAGCGGGCCACGTGAGCCTCCTCCGCGCCAGCGCCGGCCGCCGCGACCGGTGTCTCCAGCAGACTACCCGGCAGGGGTGGGCAAGACTGCGCACGTGACCTGCGTCGTCGTCCACGGGGCCGGCTCCACGGGAGCGGCGGCGGCCGCACTCGTGGGGGCGCCCGCGGACGCCGTCCTCATGGAGGACCGCACCGGGGACGTGGCCGAGATCGTCTCGAGAATCGAGGAGGCCGTGGCCGCCCGCGAGGACTGCACCTCGCTCATCGGGGTGAGTCTCGGCGCGCACGCGGTGGCCCTGTGGGCCAGCGGCACCGCACTGCCCCTGCCGCGGATCACCTGCGTCCTGCCCGCCTGGTGCGACGCTCCCGGGGATGCCGCAATGGCGACGGCCGCGTCCGCCCGCGAGGTCCAGGAGCATGGCGTCACGGGAGCGCTCGAGCGACTGACGTCACTGGACGGCCTCGGCGACATTCTCGCTTTGCTGAGGCTGTCGTGGGCGGACTACGACGACGCCTCGCTGGTGCGCTGCCTCCTGCGGGCCAGCGAGGGCCAGGCGCCGAGCGCTCTTCAGCTCGCGTCGATCGCGGCTCCGGTCGCGGTCGTCGGCTGGTACGGCGATGCCTTCCACCCGGCGGCTGCCGCGTGGCAATGGGCGGCCCACTTGCGCAGGCCGGTGGTCGCCATGGGCGCCCGGCCCGAGGCCCGGCTGCTCAGACAGGCCCTGGCCACCGCGTCCCGGTGACGAAGGGCCTACTCGCTGACGGGGCCTACTCCGGGGCCGGTCCCGGGCCCGGGCTAGGTGCCGGCTCCTGTGCCGGGAGCTGGGCCGGGTCCTGGGCCGGGAGCTTCATCGCGAGGGCCTCTCCCGGTGGCTTCGCCTCGCTGCCGCGGTCGACGACGATCTCGCGGAAGACCTGCTCCAGTTCGGGCACGCCGCCCGGTTCTGCCGCGGCGCCGAGGAACAGCCCGCGCAGGAACCACCGGGGACCGTCGACGCCGACGAACCGCACGGACTGCATCACGCCTTGCCCCGGCACCTTGCCGCGCAGTTCGACGCCGTGCGCGCCCGGCTGCTCCTCGATGAGGCCGCCCTGACCCGTCACCGACGCCTTGAGCTTGCCCCGCACCTCGTCCCACAGGCCGCCGGAGCGCGGGGCGGCGAAGGCCTGGAGTTGCAGCCCGCCCTGGCCGAACGTGAGCGTGATGACCCCCACCGCGCCCGAGGACTCGTCCACCTGGGCCTGCACCTGCAATCCGTCGACGCCACGGAGCCACAGGGCCCCGAAGTCGAGCCGGCCATCCGGGCCGTCCACCTCGGTCACGTCCCAGGGGCCGTGCTCCCGGCGCGGTGCCTCGTCGCTCACGGTGCCTCCTCCATGCGAGCGCCCACGGTACCCGTCGAGCCGTAGCCTGCCTCGCCACGGTGCGAACCGGGAAGTCGCTCGGCCTCATGCAGGACCGCTCGCGCCACGGGCTGGATGACGATCTGAGCGATGCGATCGCCCCGGCGAAGAGTCACGGCCTCCCCGGAGTCGGTGTTGAGCAGGCAGACCTTGACCTCGCCCCGATACCCCGCGTCGATCGTTCCCGGCGCGTTGACGATCGTCAGCCCGTGTCGTGCTGCGAGGCCGCTGCGCGGATGCACGAAGGCGGCGTACCCGTCAGGGATGGCCAGGGCGATTCCGGTGGGGACCACGGCGCGCTCCCCCGGTGCCAAGGTGACGTCGACGCTGGCGCACACATCGAAACCCGCGTCCCCGGGCAGCGCCTGAGTCGGGAGGGGAAGCCCCGAGTCGAGCCTCACGACGAGGATGTCCACGCGGTCGAGCCCGGCAGGGGCGGCTCGGCCGGCTCGCCGGGCCGTCACGGGCTCACCTCGCGCTGCCATGCCGCAGCGCCGCCCGGGCGCTCGCGAATCGCCGCAGCGATGTGCTCGGCGCTCCCGTTGTCCACGAAGTGCTCGAGCGACACCTGGAGGAACAGCGCAGCGGCCTCGACGGCTGCCGAGCCTTCGCTGCCCTCCAACCAGGCCCTGGCGGACGTGTAGACCTTGCGGCCCACCTGCCCGACGATGGCCGTCTCGATACGGAGGGTGCTGCCTACGGGCACGGGCCTGACGTAGTCCACCTCGAGGTGGACCGTGACGACGGGCACGAGCAGCAGGCGATTGAGGGCGCCCATGGCCTCGTCCATCGCGGTCGCGATGATCCCCCCGTGGGCGAGACCCGGGGCACCCTGATGGAAGTCACCCACCTCGAGGGTGCTCTGCATCGTCATGCCCTCGCCGGCGACCACGCGCAGGTGCAGGCCGGCCGGGTGGTCGCCCCCGCAACCCACGCACCAGCGGTAGTGGCTCGTCACGACGTCGCCGGGTCGAGGAGCGAGCTCGTGGCGCTCGGGGATGGGCGCGCCCGGAGGTGGATGCGGGCTGCGTCGGCGCGCTCGTGCATGGGTCACCCCCGGACCCTATCCGCGCCACCGCCGCGCGCCTGAGACGCTGGGCCTGTGCAGCAGGAGGAGCGCCCGACGTGGTCGGAGGGTGATGACGGTCGCGATCCCGCGTATCGCGAGCGGCTCTACCCGGGCCCGGTCGTCTTCGTCCTGGTCGTCGGTCTCGCGGTGATCGTCGCAGTCGCCTACGGAGCGGCGTACGGCGCCGCCTGGGGATGGGCCGCCGGGCTGCTCCTCGGCCTCCTCGGCATCGGAGCACTCATCGGGACGAGCACGATCGTGCGCGTGGATGACCGGGTGGTGCGCGCCGGTCGCGCGCGGCTCCCGCTCGGCTCCGTCGCCGCTGCCTACGCCCTCGACGCGGACGCGATGCGCCACGCCAGGCGTCACGGAGACCCCCGCGACTACATCGTGCTGCGCGCCTGGTCCTCGCGCCGCGGGGTGGCCATCGATCTCGCGGACAGCCGCGACCCGCATCCGCGCTGGGTCGTCACCAGCCGCCATCCGGATCGGCTGGCCGCCGCCATCGCCCAGGCGTCGGCTGCCTCACAGGACCGGCCAGCGGTGGACGGGTAACCTGTGGCCATGTCGGAGACCCCCGAGACGCGGATGAAGTCCGCGCACCCCGTGCTCAAGGTCGCAGCGCCCTTCGTCGTCCTCGCGGCGACATGGGCGGCGGACCGGGCTCTCAGCGCGGGCTACTCCGCGATCACCGGCAAGAAGCCCCCCAACGTCGACGACCGCGCCGTGAGCTTCTCGCGAGCGCTCGCGTGGACGCTGGCGACAGCCACGACGGCAGCGGTGGTCCAGCTCGTCATCTACCGCGCGGCCTCGAAGTCCGTCCCGGAGGTCGAGGGCTAGTCCCCGCGCGGGGCCTCAGGCGCAGTCGGTGCAGACAGGGCCGTTCTTGCCCTCGTGGTCGAGCTGGCTGCGGTGGTGCACCAGGAAGCAGGAACTGCAGGTGAACTCGTCGGCCTGCCGCGGCAGCACCCGCACGGTGAGGCTCTCATCCGACAGGTCGGCGCCGGGCAGCTCCAAGGTCTCGGCGAGCTCGGCCTCGTCGACGTCCACCGTGGACGCGGCCTTGTCGACACGCCGAGCCTTGAGCTCCTCGAGGCTGTCCTCGGCGAGCTCCTCGTCGGTCTTGCGCGGTGCGTCGTAGTCGGTAGCCATTGCGGCGCGTGCCCCCAGCAGCTCGAGCGGTCAGTGACGTGCGAGTCCTGGCATTGTGCCAGGGTCCACAGGATTGTGCCCTAGACGGATTCGCCGCTCACCATGTCCCCCTGCCAGCGGCCGGTCATGTCAGCCGCGGGACAATGAGGAGCGGTGCCGCGAACTGCGGCCGGCGGCGCCCAGGAGGACACCATGCCCGTCTACGCGCTCGGAGATCTCGTCCCGGATATCTCCCCGGCGGCCTTCGTCCACCCCGACGCTGTCGTCATCGGCCAGGTGAGCATCGGGCCCGAGTCGACGGTCTGGCCCACCGCGGTCCTGCGCGCAGACCACGGCCGGATCGTCGTCGGCCGGCGGACGTCGATCCAGGACGGCTCGGTCATCCACTGCACCGCGGAACTCGACACGACCATCGGCGACGGCTGCACGATCGGGCACCTGGCGCACCTCGAGGGGTGCACGATCGAGGACGGCGCACTCGTCGGCTCGGGGGCGACGGTCCTGCACCGGGCACGGGTCGGCACGGGCGCGCTCGTGGCCGCCCAGGCTCTCGTCGCACCCGGCACCGAGGTGCCCGCGGGTGCTCTGGCGCGCGGCGTGCCTGCGCGCGT
>CAZICY010000026.1:0-23941 GCA_964537955.1 uncultured Actinomyces sp.
AGATGCTCATCCTCGTCGTCGCGCGCTTCCTCGATGTGGCGACCTTCGCGCCCACCCTCGCCGCCATGATCGGCCTCGGTGTCGGCATCGACTACGCCCTCTTCGTGCTCAACCGATATCGCCAGGCGCTCCTCGCCGGGCACGACAAGACGCGAGCTGCCTACGAGGCCGTCGGCACCGCCGGACGCGCGGTCCAGTTCGCCGGTCTCACCGTGATCATCGCGCTGCTCGGCCTCTTCGTCCTGCGCATCAACTTCTTCAACGGGCTCGCCGTCGCCTCCGCGGTCACCGTCCTCGCCGTGATGCTCGCCTCCCTGTGGTTGCTGCCCGCGCTGCTGTCGCTGCTCGGCACCAAGGCTCTGGCGCTGCGCATGCCCTGGGCGCGCAAGTCCAAGGTGGACGGCACCAAGCACCCCGAGGGCCGCCGCTTCCTGGCCTACGCGCGCTTCCTGCAGCGCCGGCCGATCATCCCCGCGATCCTGGCCCTCGGCGTCGTCATCGTCCTCGCGCTGCCCACGCTCGGCCTGCGTCTCGGATTCGCCGATGATGGCGGCAAGCCCGAGTCCAACACCGCGCGCATCGCCTACGACCTCATGAGCGAGGGCTTCGGTCCTGGCGTCAACGGCCCGTTCTTCGCCGCGGTCAACCTCCCGGCGCCCCGCGACCTCGACGCACTAGCGGAGACCGTGCGCCTCATCAACGAGACTCCCGGGGTCGCCTCGACGTTGCCCAACGAGCAGATGCTGCCGCTCTACGCCGTGAGCCCCACGGCATTCAGCGACAACGGCATCGTCACCTCGATCCTCATCACGCCGGACACCGCTCCCCAGGATGTCGCCACGAGTGAACTCCTCGACAGGTTGCGGGGCCAGACGGCGCCACTTGTAGAGGCGGAGACCGGCGCGACCATCTTCGTGGGCGGGTCCCAGGCCATCACCCAGGACTTCACCCAGGTGCTCATCGACGTACTCCCGCTCTTCCTCGGCATCGTGGTACTCCTGGGCTTCCTCGCCCTCATGGTGCTCTTCCGATCGTTGCTCGTGCCGCTCACGGCGGCCGTCACGAGCCTGTTGAGCTTCGGCGCTGCCATGGGCATCACCGTGGCCGTCTTCCAGTGGGGCTGGCTCGCCGGACCGCTCGGCGTCACGGCGACCGGGCCGATCTTCCCCTTCCTACCCGTGATGGTGTTCGCGATCCTCTTCGGCCTGTCTATGGACTATCAGGTCTTCTTGGTGTCGCGCATGCAGGAGGAGTGGGACCGCACCCGCGACAATTCCCTCGCGGTGCGTCGTGGACTCGCGGGATCAGGTCGCGTTGTCGTCATCGCTGCGGCGATCATGTCGAGTGTCTTCCTTGCCTTCGTGCCGTCGCCGGACGGCACCATCAAGCTGTTCGGCATCGCACTGGCATCCGCTGTCATCATCGACGCGTTCATCGTGCGCCTTGTCCTCGTGCCGTCCCTCATGACGATGTTCGGCAAGGCCAACTGGTGGCTGCCGGCCTGGCTCGCCAACGCACTGCCTCGCATCAAGGTCGAGGAGGGCGGCGACGAGATCGTCGACGACGAGTCGCTCGACGAGGCGGACCCGGACGCGGCGCCACGCCAGCCGGTGAGCGTCTAGGCACGTAGGCTCTGCGACGTGCCCCGCACGTACCAGGTGCGCACCTACGGGTGCCAGATGAACGCCCACGACTCCGAGCGCATCGCCGGAGTCCTGGAGTCGTCCGGCTATGCGCCAGTGGCCGAGGGCGATCAGCCGGACCTCGTCGTGTTCAACACGTGCGCGGTGCGGGAGAACGCCGACAACCGGCTCTACGGCAACCTCGGCCACCTCGCGCCCGTCAAGGCGAGCACCCCTGGCATGCAGATCGCCGTGGGCGGCTGCCTCGCGCAGAAAGACCGCGGCGAAGTCGTCCGGCGCGCGCCCTGGGTCGACGTCGTCTTCGGCACGCACAACCTCGGCTCGCTGCCCGCCCTCCTCGAGCGCGCGCGCATCGCTGAGGAGGCACAGGTCGAGATCCTCGAGAGCCTCGAGGTCTTCCCCTCCACGTTGCCGACCCGCCGCGAGTCGGCGTACGCCGCCTGGGTGTCGATCAGCGTGGGCTGCAACAACACATGCACCTTCTGCATCGTGCCCGCGCTGCGCGGCAGGGAGAAGGACCGCCGGCCAGGTGACATCCTCGCCGAGATCGAGGCGCTCGTCGGGGAGGGCGTCATCGAGGTGACCCTGCTGGGCCAGAACGTCAACGCCTACGGCGTGGAGTTCGGGGACCGGGGAGCCTTCGCCGACCTGCTGCGGGCGTGCGGCCGGATCGAGGGCCTGGAGCGGGTGCGCTTCACCAGTCCGCACCCTCGTGACTTCACCGACGACGTGATCGCCGCCATGGCCGAGACGCCCAATGTCATGCCCCAGTTGCACATGCCCCTGCAGAGCGGTTCCGATCGCGTCCTGCAGGCGATGCGCCGCTCCTACCGTGCCGAGCGCTACCTCGGCATCATCGAGCGTGTCCGCGATGCCATGCCGGACGCGGCGATCACCACCGACATCATCGTGGGGTTCCCCGGGGAGACCGAGGCGGACTTCCAGGGCACACTCGACGTCGTGCGCGCGTCGCGATTCGCAAGCGCCTTCACCTTCCAGTACTCCCCGCGGCCCGGCACGCCCGCGGCGACCATGGACGACCAGGTGCCCAAGGCGATCGTCCAGGACCGTTACGACCGCCTCATCGCGCTGGTCGAGGAGATCGCGTGGGAGGAGAACAAGCGGTTCGTCGGCCGCCAGATAGAGGTCCTGGTGGCCGAGGGAGAGGGGCGCAAGGACGAGGCGACTGCGCGCCTGTCGGGCCGCGCGGCCGACAACCGACTCGTGCACGTGGCGCGCGATTCCGCGATCGGCGATCCGCGGCCGGGCGACCTGGTCGTCGCCGAGGTGACCTACGCCGCACCGCACCACCTGGTCGCCGATCGGATGCTGGCGATGCGCCCCACGCGCGCGGGCGACGCCTGGCAGGCGCGCACCACTGTCACGTCCACTGATGACCGCGTCGTGCTGCCCATGCCGACGGTGCCTGGCGGCTCCGCCAGCGCGACCCTGTCGGGCATGCCTGTATCCCCATGATCATCGCGATCGTGGGACCCACGGCGGTGGGCAAGTCCGATCTGGCGATCGACGTCGCGGAGCGCATCGGCGCGGAGATCGTGAGTGCCGACTCCATGCAGGTCTACGTCGGCATGGACATCGGGACGGCCAAGGTGCCTGAGTCCGAGCGGCGCGGCGTACCCCACCACATGATCGATGTATGGACGGTCGACCATGAGGTCAGCGTGGTGGAGTTCCGCGATCGTGCCCGCGCGAGCGTCGAGGACATCGAGTCGCGCGGGCTCCCGGTCGTCGTCGTGGGGGGCTCGTGGCTCTACGTGCAGGCGATCCTCGACGAGATGGACTTCCCCGGCACGGACCCGCAGGTGCGCGCCCGCCTCGAGGCGGAGCTCGCGGAAGTCGGGCCCGAGGCGTTGCACGCGCGCCTGGCAGGGCTCGATCCCGACGCCGCCGCGGCCATCCTCCCCACCAATGGCCGCCGCATCGTGCGCGCCCTGGAGGTCGTCGAGCTCCACGGCTCCTTCACCGCGCGCCTGCCGGAGCCGACTCCCTGGCGAGATGCGCAGTGGATAGGCGTGGCCTGCGACCGACTCGTGCTCGATGCGCGGATCGCGGCCCGCGTCGAGCGCATGTGGGACGACGGCCTCGTCGACGAGGTGCGCGCACTGCGGGCGCGCCTGGGGCGCACGGCGAGCGGCGCGCTCGGCTACCGCCAGGTGCTGGATGCCCTGGAAGCGCCCTCAGCGGACGCGATGGAGGCGGCCCGCCAGCACACCATCGACGGCACGCGCCGCTTCGCCCGACGCCAGGAGCGCCGCTTCCGTCAGGATCCGCGCGTGCAGTGGGTGCCCGCCGGCACAACCGTCGACGCGCTCCTCGACCAACTCAGTCGTTGAGTGGCGCCTCGTGCGTGCGACTCGCCGATGGCGGCGCTCACAAGGCGCCACTCAACGAGGTGAGTCAGGGGACGGCGACGTAGAACTCGGTGCCGAGCAGCAGCCGGTACGCCGGCCCGGGAAGCCTGGTGAGCACCGCCAGGGTGCGCGTGGAGTCATCGGCCGCCGCCTGGCTGGCGTGGGCTGCCATGCTCGCGCGCTTGGCATCGGCAAAGGGCCGCACGTCGACCCGGTGCGTGATCTCGCGCCCGGGCGTCCAGGCGCGATCAAACTCCGCGGGATCGAAGCCAGCCGGCGTGAGCCGCGCCATCGCTGCCGTGCGCACGGCCCGGGCGATGGGCTCGCGCGGCAGGGTCGCCTCGAAATGGCGCAATGCACGGCGCGCGCGGACGCGCGAGGCGGCGACGCGGGCGACCTCGTGGACGCGCAGGTGATCGGGGTGGCCGTAGCCGCCTGACGGGTCGTAGCCCACCAGGACCTCGGCACGCTCCGACTCGATGAGGTCGACCAGGCGCGTCACCTGGTCGTCGAGGTCACCCGCGGCGAAGCCACCGGGCTGGTCGCCGGTGATCCCGGAGTCGGCGTACCCCCAGGTCTCCAGACGTGACGTGCCGAGGATCTCGGCAGAGCGCTCCAGCTCGTGCGCGCGCACGGCGGCGAGATCATCGCGATAGTCCGCGGACGTCAGGCCCGCGGCTCCGTCGGTGGCGACGGCGAGCACGACCCGGTGCCCCTCGGCGGCGGCGCGCGCCATCGTCCCCGCGGTGAGGAGGGCCTCGTCGTCGGGGTGGGCGTGGAGGAAGACCAGCGTGGTCACGGGGCCATCCTGCCGGGTGAGGCGTGCCCCGCTCGGGGTGGGCGTGGCGTAGCGTCGGCGCGTGCGCATCGCCCATGTCTCGGACTGCTACCTGCCGCGCACGGGTGGGATCGAGACCCAGGTGCGGGGGCTGGCCCTCGCTCAGCACTCCCGTGGGGACGAGCCGTGGGTAATCACCGCGACCCCTGGCACTGGCACGGCTCGCTCGGGACATGACGTGGTCGATGGGATCGACGTGGAGCGCCTCGCGGCGCGTCTGCCGGGCGACCTGCCCGTGCACCCGCGCACCCGCGCCGGTGTGCGCGACCTGCTCCGGGAGCATCCGTCCGATGTCGCCCACGTCCACCTGGGCGCGGTATCGCCCTTCGCCTGGGGGGCGCTGCGGGCCCTGGCCGAGATGCGCATGCCGACCGTGGTCACCGTGCACAGCATGTGGGGCCCGCTCTCGCGCGGCGGCTATCGCGCGGCACGTGCGCTACTTGTGCGCCCCGGGTTGGCCGTGAGTGCAGTGAGCGCGGTCGCGGCCGCGCCGGTGTCGGCGGCGCTCGGTGTCCCCGTGGGTGTCCTGCCCAACGCCATCGACCCGATCCCGTGGCGCCAGGATCGCCCGGTGCTGCGCGTACCCGGTGTCCTGCGCATCGTCACGGTCGCGCGTCTCGCGCCGCGCAAGCGCGTGAGCGCGCTGTTGCGGGCGATCGCGCGGGCCCAGGTGCTCCTCGGGCCAGACGTGCGCGTGGAGACGACGATCGTGGGTGACGGGCCTCAGCGTGGCGCCGTCGAGCGGACCGCCCGCCGTCTCGGCGTGCCTGCGCGCTTCACCGGTCGCCTGCCCATCGAGGGCATCAAGGAGGTGTTCGCGACCTGCGACGCCTTCGCGCAGGCGTCGGTGCTCGAGTCCTTTGGCATCGCGGCGATGGAGGCGCGCACCTTCGGCCTGCCGATCGTCGCCCGCGCCCAGGCGGGCACCTCGGAGTTCATCCACGAGGGCATCGAAGGGCTCCTCGCGGTCGATGACACGGGCCTGGCCGATGCCGTCGCGCTCCTCGGGCGTGATCCGGCTCTGGGGGATCGCATCGCCGCCCACAACGTCGCCGTGCCCCCGGAGCAGACCTGGGATCACGCCTGCGACCGGGCGAGCGCGCTCTATGCCGCCGTCGGCGCCTAGGCTGGTCGGATGCGCGAGGTGCGAGTGCTCAAGGGCCACGGGACGGGCAATGACTTCGTCCTGCTCCCCGATCTCACCGGCGAGATCGACCTCACCGACGAGATGGTCCAGCTCCTGTGCGACCGGCGTCGCGGCGTCGGTGGCGACGGTGTCCTGCGCGTGGTGCGCTCCGCCGCCTGTGATGACCCCGACGCGACGGGCGCGGAGTTCTTCATGGACTACCGCAATGCCGACGGCTCGCGGGCGCAGATGTGCGGCAATGGCATCCGGGTCTTCGCCCGATTCCTCGTCGAGGAGGGCCTCGCTGACCCGGCGGGCGTGGAGATCGCCACCCGAGGTGGCGTGCGCCACGTGCGGCGGCTCGACAGCGGTGAGTACGCCGTGGGCATGGGACCGGCCGTCGGCATCGACGCGATCGCATCTGTCATGGTGGGCACCCGCTCCTATCCCGCCATCGGCGTGCACATGCCCAACCCACACGCGGTCGTCTTCGTCACCTCGGTGGCGGCAGCCGGTCCCCTCGATCGCGCGCCCGAGGTGAGCCCCGAGCACCTGTTCCCCGACGGGGTCAACGTCGAGTTCGTCGAGCAGGTCGCCCCCGGGCACGTGCGCATGCGCGTCCACGAGCGCGGCGTGGGCGAGACGCTCTCGTGCGGCACCGGCGCCTGCGCAGTCGCCTGGGTGGTCCGTCAGCGCGGAGACAGCACCGATCGGCTCCGTGTCGACGTGCCGGGCGGAACCCTCCATGTGGAGGAGCGCGACGGCGCGCTCGAGCTCATCGGCCCGGCCACGATCGTCGCCGACGGCACCCTCGAGGCCGACTGGGTCGCCGCGTGGAGCTAGACGAGCCCGCCGTCGGCGAACTCGACCTCGAGGACCGGCAGGCCCTGCGCCGCGTCGTCGGCCTGTCGACCGAGCTCGAGGACATCACCGAGGTCGAGTACCGCCAGATTCGCCTGGAGCAAGTCGTGCTCGTCGGGGTGTGGACGGACGGCACGGCGGAGCAGGCGGAGCGCAGCCTGCGCGAGCTTGCGGCCCTGGCGGAGACTGCGGGCGCCCTCGTGCTCGAAGGGGTCATCCAGCGTCGCGACCGCCCCGATCCCGCGACGTACATCGGCTCCGGCAAGGCTCGCGAGCTGCGCGACCTCGTGGTCTCCTCGGGCGCGGACACGGTGATCTGCGACGGTGAGCTCAGTCCTGGCCAGCTGCGCCATCTTGAGGATGTCGTCAAGGTCAAGGTCGTCGACCGCACGTGGCTCATCCTCGACATCTTCGCCCAGCACGCGCGCAGCAAGGCCGGCCGCGCCCAGGTCTCCCTCGCGCAGATGCAGTACCTCCTCCCGCGCCTGCGTGGCTGGGGCGAGTCGCTGTCGCGCCAGGCGGGTGGTCGCGCGGGCGGCGCGACCGGAGGAGTGGGCACGCGCGGCCCGGGCGAGACCAAGATCGAGACCGATCGCCGGAGGATCCGCGATCAGATGACGGTGCTGCGCCGTCAACTCAAGGAAATGGAGCGGGTACGCCGTACCCAGCGCGGCGCGCGCGAGCGCGCGGGCACCCCGGCCGTCGCGCTGGCGGGCTACACCAACGCGGGCAAGTCAAGCCTGCTCAACCGCCTCACGGGGGCAGGCGTGCTGGTGGAGGACGCGCTCTTCGCGACGCTCGATCCCACCGTGCGCAAACTCGACCTGCCGAGCGGCCGTCACTGCACGATCGCCGACACGGTCGGCTTCGTGCGTCATCTGCCCCATCACCTGGTGGAGGCCTTCCGCTCCACCCTGGAGGAGGTGACGGATGCGGACCTGGTCGTCCACGTCGTCGACGGCTCCGACCCGCATCCTGAGGACCAGCTCTCGGCCGTGCGCGAAGTGCTGGCCGAGATCGGCGCGGGTGACCTGCCCGAGCTCGTCGTCATCAACAAGGCCGACATCGCTGACCCGCTGCAGCTGGCGACCCTGCGGCGCCGCGAACCCGATGCGCTCATCGTGTCGGCGCACACGGGCGAGGGCATCGCGGAGCTCCTCGCTCGGCTCGACGCGCGCCTGCCGCGGCCCGAGGTCGAGGTGGACGTCGTCGTTCCCTACGACCGCGGCGACCTGATCGCGGCGGCTCACGCGGAGGGCGAGGTGCTGTCGCAGGAGCATCTGGCGGAGGGCACGCGCCTGCGTGCGCGGGTGCGACCCGACCTGGCCGCGCGCCTGGGCGTGCCCGTCGTCTCGTCGGACGACGCGTGAGCGAGTCGCTGCCGAGCGTCGAGGAGGCGCTCGCGGCGGCCGCGGCTGCGCTCGGCAGCGAGCCGAGACCGGGGCAGCTGGCCATGGCGGAGGCCGTGGCGCAGTCCCTGGACTCCGGCAGGGAGAGCCCGACAGGGGCGGCTTCGCCGACCCGCCGGGCCGTGCCCCAGCACCTGCTCGTCCAGGCGGGGACGGGCACGGGCAAGTCGCTCGCCTACCTCGTCCCCGCTGCGCTGCACGCGATCAAGGGCGACGCCGTCGTCGTGGCCACCGCCACGCTCGCACTCCAGCGCCAGCTCGCCGAGCGCGACCTGCCCGTCGTCGCCGAGGCCCTGGAGCCGCTGCTTCCCCGGCCCCTCACCTACGCCGTGCTCAAGGGGCGCCACAACTACATCTGCCTGGAGCGCCTGCACCGCCAGGAGCCCGAGGATGACGGCGAGGCGATCATCCCGCGCTCTGAGCTGGGCAAGCAGGCGGCCGAGGTGCGCGCCTGGGCGCTGGAGACCCAGACGGGCGACCGCGACGAGTTCGGGGAGTCCATCGATGCGCGCGTGTGGAGGGGCCTGTCGGTGTCGCGACGCGAGTGCGTGGGCGAGATGAAGTGCGCCTACGGCCCCGATTGCTTCACGGCGAAGCGACGCGAGCTGGCGATGCAGGCCGACATCGTCGTCACCAACCATGCGATGCTCGCCATCCATGCCGTCGAGGGCATTCCCGTGCTGCCCGATCACGACGCGGTCATCGTCGACGAGGCCCATGAGCTGGTCGATCGCGTGACCCAGGCCCTCGCCCTGGAGCTCTCGGCCAGGTCGGTGGAGCAGGCGGTTTCTCGCGCGCGGAAGTTCCTCCGACCGTCAACGGCGGACGACCTCGAGGATGCCGCCGCCCGGCTCACGGAGGCGACGAGGCAGGAGGGTCGCTACCGGGAGGCGCCCCGCGACCTGCTGCTCGCGCTCACCTCGGTGCGCGACTATGCGCGGGCCGCGGTGGGGGAGATCCCCAGCGACGACGACCTGGCAACCCTCGCGGCGCGTCAGCGCGCGCGAGGAGCCCTCGATGAGGTCTTCGACACTGCGGGGCGCCTCATCGCGGCGACCGCCAGCGAGGTGACATGGGTCGAGGGCGGCACGGTCAAGCTCGCTCCGCTCGAGGTCGCCGGCGTGCTCAGTTCCTCGCTGATGGCCGAGCGGCCCGTGGCGCTCACCAGCGCCACCCTCACCCTGGGCGAGCCCTTCGAGGAGTGCGCGGCCCGGCTGGGCGTGACGGGCGAGTGGGAGGGCCTCGATGTCGGCAGTCCTTTCGACTACGCGCAGCAGGGGATCCTCTACGTCGCCCGGCACCTACCCGCACCCGGGCGCGACGGCATCCCCGAGGAGGCCCTCGACGAGGTGGGCGAGCTCATCGACGCGGCGGGTGGCCGCACGCTCGTGCTGTGCTCGTCATGGCGTGCGGTCGAGCGCATGGGCGACTACCTGCGCGTGAGGCTGTCGACGCCGGTGCTCGTGCAGCGACGCGGGGAGCCCGCAGCCGCGCTCGTTGCGGCCTTCGCGGCCGATCCTGCGACGAGCCTTGTCGGCACCATGTCGTTGTGGCAGGGGGTCGACGTGCCCGGTGACACGTGCGCGCTCGTGGTCATCGACCGGATTCCCTTTCCTCGTCCCGATGACCCGCTCGTCTCCGCTCGGCAGGAGGCACTGGGGCGGGAGGGCTTCCGGGAGGTGTCGGTGCCGCGAGCGGGGCTGCTCCTGGCGCAGGGGGCGGGACGGCTCATCCGCGATGCAGGGGATCGCGGCATGGTGGCGGTGCTCGATCCGCGGCTGTCCACCGCGTCCTACGGAAAGGTCCTGCGCGAGGCCATGCCGCCGCTGTGGCCCACGGAAGACCGCGAGGTGGCGCTCGCCGCACTGGGCCGGTTGCGTGCGGCGTGGGAGGGCGAAGAGCCTCCCGGCTAGGCGCCGCGTCAGACGCGTCGGATGACGCTGACGACCTTGCCCAGGATCGTGGCGTGGTCGCCGTCGATAGGGGAGTAGGCCGGGTTGTGCGGCAGCAGCCAGGTGTGTCCGTCGCGGCGCTGCAGGGTCTTGACCGTGGCCTCGTCGTCGAGCAGCGCCGCGACGATCTCGCCGTTGTCGGCGGTGGGCTGGCGGCGTACCACGACCCAGTCGCCGTCGCAGATGGCCGCGTCGATCATGGACTCGCCGACCACCTTGAGCAGGAAGAGCTCGCCCTCGCCGACGATCTCGCGCGGCAGCGGGAACACGGTCTCGACGGCCTCTTCGGCCAGGATCGGGCCACCGGCTGCAATGCGACCGAGCACCGGGACGTATGCCGCGGCGGGGGTGGCGTCGCCGAGTCCGGTGACGTCGGTGCTTGTCTCAGTCGCGGGTGCGGTCTCGTCGGCGACGACCAGGGCGCGCGGGCGGTTCGCGTCGCGACGCAGCAGGCCCTTGCGCTCGAGGACCCCCAGCTGATGGGCGACGCTGGAGGGGGAGGTGAGGCCGACGGCCTCGCCGATCTCGCGGACGCTCGGCGGGTAGCCGCGCTCCTCGACGGTGCTGCGGATGACCGCGAGGATGTCGCGCTGGCGGGGGGTCAGCCCCTCGCCGAAATCGGCTTCGGTCTGGCTGCGGCGGGCCATGGGTCCTCCGGTCACTGGGCTGAGTGGGTACTGCTGGGCGGGCCGTGCTGAGCGGATCTGGGTGTCGGACCCCCTTGGGAGCCTTCCTCCATGACTGAGACCGTAGCCCTGGCACGAGGGAATTTCAAACACCTGTTCGATTCTACCGCGGCGTGTCGCGTGACAGATGGGGTCCATGGGACATATGTTCGATCGTACAGTCGTTCGAATGGTTCATCCCAGCCGAACGGCCACGAGACAAGGAGGGTCCCCATGGCCGCCACGTACGTCGCTCCCGCACTGCCCGGCATCCGCCCAGGGACCTGGTCGCGCTCGGTCTCTCGGCGCGAGGTGCCCGCCCGCCGTTCGGCCGGGGCGCAGACCCGCCCGGCTCCCGGCGCGCTACGGATGACACGTCGCGGTCGACTCGTCGTCCTCGCGGTGGCCTTGCTCGTGGTGCTCCTTCCCGGCGCGTGGCGCGCGATGGCCACGGCGCAGGTCGAGGGGCCGAGCACTGTTGCCGTCACCGTGGCGCCCGGTGACACGCTGTGGGGCATCGCTGCGGCGATCGACCCAGGAGCCGATCCGCGTGCGCTCATCGCCGAGATCCGTGAGCTCAATGGACTGACGCAGTCCGGCCTCGTGCCGGGTCAGGTCCTGGTCGTGCCTGCTGGCTGATGCGCTCACTGGCCGATGTGCTCGAGGGGTGATCGTGTCGCGATGGTCGAAAAGGCCCGGTTTTGCTGGGATTTCCGTCTCGGTGACATGTTCACGGGAGCGCGGGCTTCACGCTGGCAAGGCCGCCGGTGCTGTCGACAGGTGCGCGGATGTCGCGCTGGCAAGCACGCTGGCAAGGCCGCCGGCGCTGTCCACAGGTGTGCGGGTTTCGCGCTGGCAAGGTCGCCAGTGCTGTCCGCAATCCGGCGCATTCCGTGCGGGCAAGGTTGCCAGCCAGCAGCATCTCGAGCACAGACCGACGCTTTCGGGCGGTGTCAGCTCGATGTGGTGGCCGAGCACATCGGGGACACCGGCCGCGGTACCCGAAGGGGACCCGGTAGAGCCGAACTCGTCCCACGAACGTCCCACGAACGACCCACAACCGACCCGCAACCCTTCGGTCATGGCCCGTTCAGCGCCCGGGGCTCAAGGGGCGTGTGTGGCGGGGGAGGTGACTGCGACACGCCGATTTGGGGTCTTGCAGATGTCGGGGCTAAGGTCTAAGGTCCCCCTACATCTAGTACCGACAAGGGTGTAATTCCTCCACAGGTTGTGGTTGGAAGCGCACATCTTGTCCTCAAGTAGTCCACAGGGTCATCCACCGATGGCCCTTCGTTCGCCTCAGGGGCCATCCACGGGTGGCCCCGCTGTCGCCGGAGGGAGGTCCCCATGCGCTGTCCCTATTGCCGTGGCGGTGACTCCCGGGTCCTGGACTCCCGCACGGCCGACGACGGCGCGGCGATCCGCCGCCGCCGCGAGTGCCAGGAGTGCGGCAAGCGCTTCACCACAGCCGAGACCGCTGTCCTGTCGGTCGCCAAGCGCTCCGGGGCCACCGAGCCTTTCAGCCGGGGCAAGGTCGTCTCCGGCGTACGCAAGGCCTGCCAGGGGCGACCCGTGAGCGACGACGACCTGGCCCTGCTGGCCCAGCGCGTGGAGGACGCCCTGCGGGCGACGGGCTCAGCGGAGATCCCCGCCGAGGAGGTCGGCATCGCGATCCTGGGCCCGCTGCGCGAGCTCGACGAAGTCGCCTACCTCCGGTTCGCATCGGTCTACCGGTCCTTCGAGTCGCTCGCCGACTTCGAGGCCGAGATCGCTCTCCTGCGATCCGAGGCCGATCTCGCCGAGCACCCAGACCTCATCGACACCGCTCACACGACTGACGCCGACACGACCGAACTCGCGACACCGACGACCCACTGACGAGCACCACCGCATTGCCCACACCACCGAGGGAGACACCCGCAATGACCGATCTGAGCAACAGCCCCGCCACCACCGGCACGGGCACAGGGCTGACCATGAAGCGCCTGTTCACCACGCCGGGTGTCCACCCCTACGACGATGTGACGTGGGAGCGTCGCGACGTCGTGCAGACCAACTGGAAGACCGGCGAGACCGTCTTCGAGCAGCGCGGCGTGGAGTTCCCCGACTTCTGGAGCATCAATGCCTCCACCATCGTGACCACCAAGTACTTCCGCGGCGCCGTGGGCAGCGACACGCGGGAGTCGAGCCTGCGCCAGCTCATCGACCGCGTGGTGCTCACCTACACCCAGGCGGGCCGCGAGTACGGCTACTTCGCGACCCCTGAGGATGCGGAGATCTTCGAGCACGAGCTCACCTGGATGCTCCTGCACCAGGTCTTCAGCTTCAACTCACCCGTCTGGTTCAACGTCGGCACGCCGGCCCCGCAGCAGGTATCGGCCTGCTTCATCCTCGCCGTTGACGACACGATGGACTCGATCCTCAACTGGTACCGCGAGGAGGGCCTGATCTTCAAGGGCGGCTCCGGTGCCGGCCTCAACCTCTCCCGCATCCGCTCCTCCAAGGAGCTGCTCTCCTCGGGCGGCACGGCGTCCGGCCCCGTCTCGTTCATGCGCGGCGCTGACGCCTCGGCCGGCACCATCAAGTCGGGTGGCGCCACTCGCCGCGCGGCCAAGATGGTCGTCCTCGACGTCGACCACCCCGACATCGAGGAGTTCATCGAGACCAAGGTCCGCGAGGAGGACAAGATCCGCGCCCTGCGCGACGCGGGCTACGACATGGACCTGGGCGGTGCCGACATCACATCGGTGCAGTACCAGAACGCCAACAACTCTGTCCGTGTCTCGGATGAGTTCATGCAGGCCGTCGAGGCCGGCACCGACTTCGGCCTGCGCGGCCGCAAGACCGGCGAGGTCATCGAGTCCGTCGACGCCAAGGCGCTCTTCCGCAAGATGAGCGAGGCCGCCTGGGCCTGCGCCGATCCCGGCATCCAGTACGACGACACGATCAACGACTGGCACACCAACCCCGAGACCGGCCGCATCACCGCATCCAACCCCTGCTCGGAGTACATGAGCCTCGACAACTCCTCCTGCAACCTGGCCTCGCTCAACCTGCTCAAGTTCCTCAAGGAGGACGGCACGTTCGACGCCGAGTCCTTCCGTCGCGCGGTGGAGTTCGTCATCACGGCGATGGACATCTCCATCTGCTTCGCCGACTTCCCGACCGAGGCGATTGGCCGGACCACGCGCGACTACCGCCAGCTCGGCATCGGCTACGCCAACCTCGGCGCGCTGCTCATGGCGGTGGGCCTGCCCTACGACTCCGACGGCGGCCGTGCGCTCGCCGCGGCGATCACCTCGCTCATGACCGGCACGTCGTACCGCCGCTCCGCGGAGCTCGCGGGTGTTGTCGGTCCCTACGAGGGCTACGCCCGCAATGCCGAGGCGCACAAGCGCGTCATGCGCAAGCACGCTGCGGCGACCGATTCCGTGCGCACCGCCACCAGCCTGGACGGCGATGTGCTCAAGCTCGCCGAGAAGGAGTGGGCGGAGTGCCTGCGCGTGGGTGAGACCAACGGCTGGCGCAATGCGCAGGCCTCGGTGCTCGCGCCCACCGGCACCATCGGCTTCATGATGGACTGCGACACCACCGGCGTCGAGCCCGACTTCTCCCTGGTGAAGTTCAAGAAGCTCGTCGGCGGCGGCTCGATGCAGATCGTCAACCAGACGATCCCGCTCGCGCTGCGTCGCCTCGGCTACACCGAGGAGACGGTCGAGGCGATCGTGGAGTTCATCGCTGAGAACGGTCACGTCGTCGACGCGCCGGGCCTCAAGCCCGAGCACTACGCCGTCTTCGACACGGCCATGGGGCAGCGCGCGATCACCCCGATGGGCCACGTGCGCATGATGGCTGCGGTGCAGCCCTTCCTCTCGGGTGCGATCTCCAAGACCGTCAACATGCCCGAGACGGCGACGATCGAAGAGGTCGAGGAGATCTACTTCCAGGGTTGGAAGACCGGCCTCAAGGCACTCGCGATCTACCGCGACAACTGCAAGGTCGGCCAGCCCCTCTCCGACGCGAAGGCCAAGACCGCCGACGCTGTCGCGGAGACGGTGATCGTCGAGGGCCGCCCGGTGCGCAAGCGTCTGCCCAAGTCTCGGCCGTCGATCACCACGTCCTTCAGCGTTGCCGGCGCCGAGGGCTACATGACCGCGGGTTCCTACCCTGACGACGGCCTCGGCGAGGTCTTCCTCAAGCTCGGCAAGCAGGGCTCGACCCTCGCCGGTGTCATGGATGCCTTCTCGATCGCGATCTCGATCGCGCTGCAGTACGGCGTGCCGCTGGAGGCCTTCGTCTCGAAGTTCGTCAACATGAAGTTCGAGCCGGCTGGCCTCACCGACGACCCGGACGTGCGCATGGCGCAGTCGATCATGGACTACGTCTTCCGCCGCCTGGCGCTGGACTACCTGCCCGAGGACAAGCGCGCCGAGCTCGGCATCTACACCGCCGAGGAGCGCGCGGCCACGGTCGCAGCGACCTACGGCGGCGCCGCGCCGGCTATCGAGCAGGACCTCGTCGTCGAGGTCGAGGAGACCGCTGCTCCGGCGGCACCCGCCGCAGGCCAGGACGTGCCCGCCAACGTGCACTCCTCCGCAGAGCTGCTCGAGGCCCTCACCGGCACCGCATCCGACGCCCCGCTGTGCATGACCTGTGGCGTGAAGATGCGCCCCGCGGGCTCGTGCTACGTCTGCGAGGGCTGCGGGAGCACCTCTGGCTGCAGCTGATGTAGATGGCAGCGACGGTCCCGGCACCCATCTGGGTGCCGGGACCGTCGTCGTTCTGCGGGGTGCGCGTCAGGTGGCTGGCCCCTGAGCTTGGCGGGCTGCTCGAGCGCAGCGATCAGACGAGCGAGTCCCTGAGCGAGTCCACCACCGTTGCCACCGCGGCATCGCAGGCGTCATGCCACTTGTCGCTCATGGGGCCCTTGCGTGGCGCGCCCGCGAAGGTGACGGGCCGGATGTAGCTGGCATTGACGCTCACCTGGCAGCCCCCCTCAATTTCGTGGAAGGCCACGTCGACCGAGATGGGGTATTCGCTGGAAGGGCTGGCGGCCAGCGCCAGGGTGATATCACCTGACACGGTGCCGTAGACGAAGACCGCGACATTGCCGTGCTGAGCCTTGATGTCGTCCCCGGCGTCCTCGAGCCCGGTGTAGCCACCGGCTTCCAGAGCGGCGAGCACGCGATCGTGTGCCTCCTGGATCGGCACGGTGACGGCGAAGGACTTGGCCGCGGTGATCGGTGGAAAGAGCCTGCTAAGGATAGACATGAGCGAGGCCTCCTCTGTTGAGCAGAGGGTAGGGCACCGGCGCCCCGGACCTGCGGACGCCCTCGGCTCGGCGCACGAAGCGAGTTGTGTCGAGTTGAGCGCATGTTGCTGACCGCATGACAACAGGTCACGGGGGTGATGACGATCCGCTGACTTGCCTAGCCCTGTCGTTGCCCGCGTCTGACGACGAAGCGTGGAGATGCGGCGTGATGGAGACATCGCTGCCGCTGCCCACGCGGAGTGCGTCGGGCATCGATGAGACGACAGGAAGTGATCTGCATGCGATTGCTGTCACGTGCGCGAGATCCGCGCGTCCTGGGCGCTGCGGCGCTCTGCGCCGCGGTCTCCCTCGGTGGCCTGCCCGTCGCGGGAGTCGCCCAAGCGGCAATGCCTGCGGCCCACGGGGGAGGCGGCGGCGGGGGAGGCGGCGGAGGGGGAGGCGGCGGCGGGGGACACGAGGAGGAGGAGGGAGTCGGAAACAAACTCTCCTACCCCGTCCTATGGGCGGACACTCCGCTGGCCCCACCCGGCGTTATGGGAGAGGTGGCCATCAACCAGGACTCCGTGCTCGCTGGCACTCTCACCCCTGATGACTCCACTGCATGCCTAGCCGCGCCGCAGGCCGACCCATTGAACCTGTGGCAGGCAGACAACACTGCGGCTCCGGGTGTTGAAGTAACCCAGCTGGATTGGGGCGACAACCTCGAGGCGAAGGACTGGTCCACCTCAGGCGGCAGGATCCGCGTGGAGACGGCCTTGTACGACGACTCGCTGGCTGCCCCGATGAACAAGTACGAGATGTGCTGGATCAGTGGGTCGGGCGTCACCGAATCATGGGGCATGCAGGTCACGGCTGAGGACTCCCCAGGCCCGGATGACACCTACACGGCGGTGACCACGGGCAGCACTACCGCCATGGTCTATACCGATGGTGCTCGACTTACGATCCAGCGGATCGCACCTGGGGTCCCACTTCAGTGGAATCGTGAGCTCCACCGTTGGGTGGGCCAAGGCACGTCCGACCCGATTGTCAACTCGGCCGTATGGGAGGCAGGGGAAGAGGGTCCTGGTTCCTACACCGCGGAACTCAATATCCAGGGCAAGGTGATTTACGGCTACAACTGGAATCCCGCTAATCTCCCCGCAGGTGAATATCGCCTCACGTTCAGCATCGACGATGCCGGCGACGCCTACGCAGGGAGCGGGGCTTCACTGGAAGGTGCCTCCATCCTGCAGTCCGTCGAGGGCGAGACCGTCGAGGGCGGCGTCGAAGCGCAGGCGGAGCCCGCTGGCAACACTCCTGTGATCCTTGGTGCGGAGAATCTGTCCTACATCGATGTCGGGCTCTCGGGCTCAGGCACCGAGGTGGCGCCGCTGCTCACCGCTGCGAGCCCGCCCGCAGGCAAGGTCGGACAGTCGTATTCGTACTCATTCGCCGCGATCGGTGATCCTGCGCCGACCTTCAGCGCTAGCGCGGGCGTGCCGCCTGGTCTGTCGCTCAATGCCACGACGGGCGAGCTCGCCGGCACTCCGTCGGCCGCGGGGAGTTACACCTTCACCGTCACCGCGAGCAACGGCGTGACCCCCGCGGATATCTCCGATCCGATCACGGTCGAGATCGCACCCGCTGACAGCGGGGGCGGAGGAGGCACCGTCCCGCCTCCCGGCGGTGGCACCGAACCTCCTCCTGGCGGCGGTGGGACACCGGTGGAGTCCACGCCGGGCGCTCCGACGTCCGTCGCGGCCGTGGGTGGCAACGCCTCCGCGACCGTCGCGTGGAGCCCCCCGCTCCCGAACGGCGGCCCGGTGGTCAATCGCTACCGCGTCCAGGCAACGCCAGGCAATGCCGGCTGCGAGGTGGAATCGCCGGCAGTGAGTTGCACGGTGAACGGCTTGGAGAACGGCCAGACCTACCGGTTCCGCGTGCAGGCACAGAACTCGGTGGGCTGGGGTCCCTTCTCTCCCGAGAGCAATGAGGTGACTCCCGGACCCGTGGGCACGCCGGTCATCACGATCACCGGGTTCAGGGATCGCGAGCGGGTCCGCGCATCTGGCGTCGCCGCAGGCTTGCCCCCGGGCTCGCCGTTGACTCCGATCATGGACTTCGGCAACGGCCCGGCATACGGTCGTCAGGTCGTGACCGGACCCGACGGGGCCTTCACGTGGCAGCGCAGGATCCAGGAAGAGCGCACGCTTCGGCTGAGTTTCGGCTACGGGGATGACACTGCGGGCAACTTCCAGGTCGTGTCCAACACGTTGGACCTGTCTCAGCAGACCGTCGTGGCCATCCTCATCACGGGCGAGAGGAACCGCGATCGCGTGCGTGATCGCGACAGGGTCCGCGTCGAGGGAGTGACCCAGGGGGTGCCGGCGCAAAGTCAGCTCCGCACGATGCTCAACCTCGGCAACGGCACCCAACAGGGCGCCGCTTCGCCCAGCGTGCGTGACGACGGCAGTTTCACCTGGCAACGACGCATTCAGGCGAGCAAGTCCCTGCGCGTGCAATTCGCTTGGGGGGACACCTACTCCAACGAGTTGAAGTTGTAAGCGCACTCAAGGGTGTGGGGGGTCGCTGCCTGCGGGTAGCGGCCCCCCTGCCTATGGGCCCATACCGCGCCTATGGGCCCATGTCGCGCGTGCTCTCCGTCGCCTACGTGTGTGCGTGAAGGCTCGCCGGGCCTGCTGCCAGCCCTACCGACTCCGGGCGTCGCTGAGCAGGCGGGTAGCCGTGTCACGACCGGAGCAGACGGCACCTTCGATGTGTCCCGCGAAGCTGGAACCGAGCTCGGCCACGGCGAAGTACATGCCGTCGTGCGCGGAGCGCAGGGGTGCCCACGGGTCCTCGGCCTCCCATGGCCTGGCCCACGTGGCATAGCCCCCACCCACCCAGGGATGGCCTGACCAGTTCTCCTGGACGACCGTAATCGGATCGCGCACAGCCGGCCCGAGCATCGGCTCGATGATGTCGAGCACCGCGGAGAGGGCTTCCTCGTCGTTCATGGCTTCCAACGCCATGGCCGCGGTGCCTCCGCAGAACACGGCGAGGAGGCACAACTGGTCGTCGGGGTCCGAGCAATCCATGACATTGAGGCCCGCAGGGCTGTCCGTCTGGCCGACCCAGCCGAAGTCGCTGTCACGCCAGAATGCGGTGGCATAGCGCAGCACGATCTTGCGCATGTGACCCGCCACGAATCGGTCGGGCAGCTCGCGCAGCCAGCGGTCCTGATCCGCCCGCCACGTGATCCGACCCAGCACCACCGGGCTTGCGGCGAAGACGACGCGCTGTGCGGCGATGCTGCCCTGCGGAGTAGACAGGATGAAGGAGCCGTTCACGCGATCTACCGCGGACACGGGAGAGTTCGCCTGGAAGCGCTCGCCCAGGTCGTCGGCCATGCGCTGAGCCAGGGTCCCCATGCCCTCGGCGCAGCAGTACTCCATGGTGTTCTCCACGTCCTCGAACGTGTTCACGCAGTCAAGGACGGAGCGAAAGGAGATCTGGTCGATCGGGCGGCCCATGATCTCCTCGCAGCCGGAGTGGATCATCGCTGCTTCCTCGGCGTCGAGCCCCAGGGAGGCAACCCAGTCACCGAGACTGCCGGGGAAATGCCGATCGGCGTCGTGGAGCCGGTCGAACAGGGCGAGTTCCAGGAAGTCCGCGTCCAGGCGCTTGCGCTCACCGCCGATGAGGGCGATGACGCCCTCGTCCTTGCGGATGCCGCGTCGCGTGAGCCCATAGTGATCGACGAGTCCCGCGACGGAGGGCATGGCCCGGCAGTAGAACTGCCCGCCCAGGTCGTAGGCGATGCCGTCGTCCCCCATCGTGGTCTTCGTGCGTCCACCCGGCTTGTCCTGTGCTTCGAGGACGAGCACGTCCTCGCCGCCATCCCTCAGGGCGAGGGCAGCGGACAGGCCGGAGAAGCCCGCGCCGATCACCGCGGTGCCCGCAATCCTCATGCGCTTCGACTTCCTTCCGTGCGATCAGTGATCTCGCCCTGCTACCCGGCGAGCTCCTCGAGCGTGTCGTCCCAGGTCCACTCCGCGGCCAGCGGCAGGCCGAAGAGGGCCACACGGACGGCCTCGATGGCCAACGTGATGAGCGACATGCGCCTCCTCGTCGATCGCCTCAGTCTGGCCCACGCGTGAGCGCCAGGTGGGCATCAGGGGCACCCCGTCCCGCCCAGCCGTCACTTCGTGCCGCGCTCGATGGCGTCCATGTCGGTGTGGGTGCTGCCCAGATCGGCCCTGAGGTAGGCCTCGGTCTCGGGCAGCGCAAGGTGCAGGTCGCTCACCCGGTGCACCTCCGCGACCACCTCGCGGGCGCGCAGTTGGAAGACGTGGCCGGCGCGAGTGCGATCGTCGGAGATGGCGTGCAGGTGAAAACCGGGAATCGCGATCGCCTGGCTGAAGGCCGGCGACCAGAAGCCGACGATGGTGGCGCGCAGGTCAGCGCACTCGAAGACGGCCTGGTCGGCGACCGCCTCGGCGAGAGGCGTCCCAGGTGCGTGGCGACAGGCGGCACGCAGGACCAGAGCGTCAAAGTGGCCCGCGATGCGCCACGCAAAGAAGTCGTTGTCGCTTGTGCGCAGGGCGTCGAGGCGCGAAGTGAGGTCGTCGAAGGAGGAGATGTCGCTGAGGGTCACCGAATCGTCGGGGGAGAAGGCGACGACGGTGGCGAAGGGCGTGAGCGCATCGTCCGGGGCTTCGCCCACCGTGCCATCTCCCCGGGCCTGGAAGCAGTGGCCGTCGACGAGGATCATCTCCCCGTCGAGGTCCTCGAAGGTGCCGAGCCCGGTGTCGCCGTGCCGGCGCAGATCGCCCACGGTCATCGCGCCCTGGTAGAGCCCCTCGACGAGCGCGCCCGAGGTCGACACCTGGAACATCGAGTGATGCGCCACGTCCAGGGCATCCGCAAGGGCGTCCTGCACCACCTGGCGGATGGGCTGCCCCAGGGACTCGGCACGCGCCTGCAGAGCGGTCCAGAGGGCGTCGGAGATGGTCGTCTCGAGGCGGCGGGCCATGGGGGCACGCTAGGGGGCCGGTCAAGCGGGCGGGGGCCTGGGCACGGAGCGGTCAAGGCCCCCCACCCGGTGTTGCCCGAGTCAGGATCTGGACTTAGTCTGCGAGCGTGACCTCCTCGGCCCAGATCCTGCGCGATCACGGAGTGCAGGTGACCGCGCAGCGGATCGCCGTACTCCAGGCCGTCGCCGCCCGCCCTCACGTCACGGCCGACGTCGTGGCCGAGATGGCGCGGGGCGAGATCGGCGCCATCTCCAAGCAGTCGGTGTACGACGCCCTCGGGGCCCTCGTCGACGCGGGCATCGTGCGGCGCATCGAGCCGGCCGGATCGCCGGCGCGCTACGAGACGCGCGTGGGGGACAACCACCACCACCTCGTCTGCCGCGGCTGCGGAAGAGTGGTGGATGTCGACTGCGCTGTCGGCGCCGCCCCCTGCCTCACCGCCGCCGACGCCGCGGGATACGCCGTGGACGAGGCCGAGGTGACCTTCTGGGGCACATGCCCAGACTGCACGACCAGCACTCCCGTCTAGCGACCACGATTCACGAAGCAACACGCCATACAACCGGAGGAGAAACCATGGCGAACGAGAGCAAGTGCCCGATGTCGGCAGGTGCCGGCGTCGGCACGCAGAACCAGGACTGGTGGCCTGAGCAGCTCGACCTGCTCGTACTCCAGCAGAACCCCCCGCAGGCCGATCCCATGGGAGAGCACTTCGACTACGCGAAGGAGTTCGAGTCCCTCGACCTCGCGGCGGTCAAGGCCGACCTGCGCGCCCTCATGACCGACTCGCAGGAGTGGTGGCCCGCGGACTACGGCCACTACGGCCCCTTCTTCATCCGCATGGCGTGGCACAGCGCCGGCACCTACCGCGTGAGCGATGGCCGCGGCGGCGGCGGCGAGGGCCTCCAGCGCTTCGCCCCCCTCAACAGCTGGCCCGACAACGCCAACCTCGACAAGGCCCGCCGCCTGCTCTGGCCCGTCAAGGCCAAGTACGGCCGCAAGCTCTCATGGGCGGATCTGTTCATCCTCACGGGCAACGTCGCGCTCGAGAGCATGGGCTTCGAGACCTTCGGCTTCGGTGGGGGCCGCGCAGACGTGTGGCAGGCCGACCAGACCTACTGGGGCACTGAGCAGGAATGGCTGGCCGACAACCGCTACAGCGGTGACCGCGTCCTGGAGAACCCGCTCGGAGCGGTCCAGATGGGGCTGATCTACGTCAATCCGGAAGGCCCCAACGGCGTGCCCGACCCCCTGGCTTCCGCGCGTGACATCCGCGAGACGTTCGCCCGCATGGCGATGAACGACGAGGAGACCGTCGCCCTCATCGCCGGAGGCCACACGTTCGGCAAGACGCACGGCGCGGCCAGCCCCGAGGGCCACGTGGGCCCCGAGCCCGAGGCTGCTCCCCTCCAGCAGATGGGCCTGGGCTGGAAGAACTCCTTCGGCACCGGTGACGGAGACGACACCATCACGTCGGGCCTCGAGGGTGCCTGGACGCCGACGCCCATCACGTGGGACAACAGCTACTTCGACACGCTGTTCGCCTACGAGTGGGAGCTGACGACCAGCCCCGCGGGCGCCAAGCAGTGGGTGCCGGCCGGCGGAGCGGCAGCCGACGCCGTGCCCGATCCTCACGATCCCTCGAAGCGCCACGCACCGGTCATGCTCACGACCGACCTGGCCCTGCGCATGGACCCGATCTACGAGCCCATCTCGCGTCGCTTCCACGAGAACCCCGCGGAGTTCGCCAACGCCTTCGCCCGTGCGTGGTTCAAGCTCACGCACCGCGACATGGGCCCGAAGTCGCGCTACCTCGGCCCCGAGGTGCCGGCGGAGACACTCATCTGGCAGGACCCGGTCCCGGCTCCCACACTGCCGCTCATCAGCGCTGCCGATGTCGCAACGTTGAAGCAGAAGGTCCTCGACTCGGGTGTGTCCGTGGCCGACCTCGTTCGCACGGCATGGGCCTCGGCTTCGACCTTCCGGTGCACCGACAAGCGCGGTGGCGCCAACGGCGCGCGGATCCGCCTGGAGCCTCAGAACTCATGGGAGGTCAACAACCCGGTCCAGACCACGTCGGTCCTCAGGCACCTCGAGGGGATCCAGGCGGAGTTCAACTCGTCCGGCGGCGCTCAGGTCTCCCTCGCCGACCTCATCGTGCTCGCCGGCTGCGCCGCGATCGAGAAGGCAGCCAAGGATGCGGGCGTCACCGTGACGGTGCCCTTCACCCCGGGTCGGACGGATGCCACGCAGGAGATGACCGACGTGGCGTCGTTCGCGGTGCTCGAGCCGACGGCGGACGGCTTCCGCAACTACCTGTCCAAGGGCCACGTGCAGACGGCGGAGTTCCTGCTCGTCGACAAGGCCAACCTGCTCGACCTGACGGCGCCGGAGATGACCGTGCTCATCGGCGGAATGCGTGCCCTGGGCGCGAACTACGACGGGTCGGACCTCGGCGTACTCACGACGACGCCGGGCACGCTGACGAACGACTACTTCGTCAACCTGCTCGACATGGGCACCGTCTGGACGCCCACGTCCGACACGGAGCAGACCTTCGAGGGCCGCGACCGGAAGACGGGCGCGCACAAGTGGAATGCCACGCGCGTCGATCTCGTCTTCGGCTCCAACTCGCAGCTGCGCGCGCTCGCCGAGGTCTACGGCAGCTCCGATGCCAGGGAGAAGTTCGTCAACGACTTCGTGGCCGCATGGAACAAGGTCATGATGAGTGATCGCTTCGACCTGAAGAAGTAGCAGCAGTTCGTTCGTCGACAGTGCCGCACGG
>CAZICY010000027.1:0-16005 GCA_964537955.1 uncultured Actinomyces sp.
GGCTGCACCCGCGGCACCGAGGCCGGCAACGAGAGCGACGCCCGCTGCGACGCTCAGCATCCTCTTGGTGAGATTCATGGATTCTCCATTACGTGCTGTGGGGTGGTCCCGGTCGGCCGGATTGCCCTGCCGGTTGACCACATTGATCCTCACAGAGCGGCCCAGGGCGACGCTCGTCGGTATCCAGAAGTCCTCGGTGAGCCCCAGGAGTCCCTTCGGGCAGGATGTCCACGTGAGCGACCTCCTGGAGCGCCTGGCCGACGCGGTGGGCCCGGAGCACGTCCTCAGGGACCCCGGTCTCACCGGCTCCTTCACGACCGACTGGACCGGTCGCTGGGGCGGCCCCGCCCTTGCGGTCGTGCGGCCTGGGAGCACGGCCGAGGTCGCCGCGGTCGTGAGCCTGTGCGCGCGGGACGGCGTACCCGTCATCCCGCAGGGCGGGAACACCGGCCTGGTCGGCGGCTCGGTGCCCGATCACGCCCTCGACCCCCTCCCGGTCATCGTGTCCACGGGCCGCCTCACGCGCCTGGACGCCGTCGACGAGGTGAGCGGCCAGGTGACCGTCGGCGCGGGCGTGACGCTCGGTGACCTGCATCGCTACGTCGCGCGGGCAGGCTGGGAGTACGGCGTCGACCTCGCAGCACGCGACTCGGCCACTGTGGGCGGCACCGTGGCGACCAATGCCGGTGGCATCCGTGTCATCGCGCACGGCATGACCCGGGCCCAGGTCGCGGGCATCGAGGCTGTCCTGCCCGACGGCTCGATCGTCGAGCACCTCGCCGGACTGCCCAAGGACAACACCGGCTACGACCTTGCCGGGCTCCTCACCGGAAGCGAAGGCACGCTCGGCATCGTCACGGCCGTGCGCCTGCGACTGCATCGCCCGCATGCGCCGTCGTCGGTGGCTCTCCTCGGGGTCTCGACGTACGACGAGGCCCTGGGCCTCATGCACAGTGCCGTGCGGCCGGGTGTCCCCCTGCTCGCCGCGGAGGTCACCGACCGCACGGGGGTGGAGCTCGCCATGCGCATGTCGGGCCTGCCGTGGCCCCTCGAGGAGCGTCACCCGCTGACTCTTCTCCTCGAGGTCGCCGATGGAGGGCAGGGAGAGGGATTCGAACCCGACGTGCTCGGCTCCCGCGACGTGGTCGTCGGCCTCGATGCGGCGGAGCGCGCTCGGCTGTGGACCTATCGCGAGCTCCAGGGGGAGGTCTTCACCGCGTACGCAGCGGAGCATGGCGCACCTCCCGCGCACAAGCTCGATATCTCCATCCCCCTGCGCCATCTCGCGGAGTGCGCCGAGCTGCTACGCCTTCGCGTGGAGGCCTACCCCAGCGTCATCGCCTTCGGCGTCTTCGGCCACCTCGGCGACGGCAACATCCACGTCGAGATCGCGGGTCCGGCGACAGACGACGAGACCGCGGACATGATCGTCCTCGGGGCCGTGCGCGAGTTCGGGGGCAGCGTGTCCGCAGAGCACGGCATCGGTCGCGCGAAGGCGCACCTCCTCGACTTCTCGCGGACGCCCGCGGAGATCGCCGCCATGCGCAGCATCAAGGCTGGCCTCGATCCGCAGGGGATCATGAATCCCGGCGTGCTGCTCGCAGATAGGGTCGACGCGTGAGCGAGATCCCCGTCGTCGGCATGCGCGAGCCCTGTCCCTGCGGATCGGGCAAGCGCTACAAGGCCTGCCATGGCAAGGCACGCAATCGCGAGTCCGTCGCACACGTCGCGCGGCCCTTCGAAGGACTGGTGAGCGAGTGCGACTGGGTCGCCTTCCGCGAGATCGTGCCGGCGGCCACGGCGCCCCTCACCCTGCGCGACGGCACAGACCGGCGCGTGATCCTCACGACTGTCCTGCCGCTGGCCTGGCCGGCGCTCGTGCGCGACAACGGGGACATCTACCTTGCGCTGCAGGTGACGACGGGCTCCGGTGATCCGAGCCGAGATGCCGCAGACGCGCTGCTGCGTGCCCTGGAGAGCGAGCCCGGCACCCCGGTGCCCCCCGTGGGCCTGCCCGGTCCTGGCCCGCGCCTGCAGGACCTCATCGCCGATGTGCCGCTCGAGGTCACGATCCACGACGACTTCGACTACTGGATGGCGGACGAGGCCAGCGCGGACGCGCCGGGAGTGCGCGATTCGCTCGAGCGCGCCAACAGCAAGGTGATGCCGACCGTGCGCCTGCAGTCCGTGGACTCGGCGTACTGGGTGCAGATGGGGGACAAGGTCTTCTTGCGCTGGGTCCGGCCCGAGCCCGAGGAGAAGCTCCTCGACGCCATCGCGCGGCTGCATGCGGCCGGCGGCAGCGCCCTGGAAGGTGTGCCCTCGCGATTCGTCGGGTCTTTCCGCGCCGACGGCCTGCTCGTGCCGGTGTGGGAGCTCACCGACGGCACGAGTGCGGCCGATGTCGAGGCAGCGGCGGTCGACTTCGGGGAGCGCCTGAGCGCTGCCCTGGCGGTGAGCGAGCCCCTCACGTCCGAGGAGCGTCGGGCGCGCGCCGGCCTGCAGAACCGCCAGATCACGCTGCGCTAGGCATCGTGGGCCTCAGGCCTGGATGAACTCCACGAGCGTCCACGCAGCGAGGGCGGCGAGCACGGCAGCGGACACGAGACGGATGCGCCACAGCGCCACGCGATGCTGGAGCCACCCGCCGACCAGGACCGCGATGCCCGCGACGATGACGAGTGCGAGCCACGCCCCGAGGAAGACCGACAACGGTTCGCCCGTGCGCGCAGCCAGGCCCGCGGTGAGGATCTGGGACAGATCCCCCCACTCCGCAGTGAAGAGCACGATGAAGCTGGTGATGGCGATGCGCAGCGTCGACGCCGACGTGCCTGCTCGACGCGCGGCCTCCTCCTCGAACTCGGCTTCTTCCTCGCTTTCCTCGGCCATCTCAGCGCTGCGCGCGCGCAGGCCCGAGACCAGCATGAGGATGGCGCCGGCTGCGAAGAGCACGCAGGTGATGCCGAGCACCAGGCGCTGGGGCAGCAGGCTGAGCAGGCCGCCCGCGGCCACGGCGATGGCGCTTTGCACGGCAAAGGCGAGCGCCACGCCGATCCACACCGCGAGACGGCGGTATCTCGTGGACAGCACGAGGGTGGCGATGAAGGTCTTGTCGGGCAGCTCGGCCGGGAAGATGAGGAGGAACGCGAGCCCGACGGTGGCGAGGTCCAGGGTCACGTGGCGGCAGGCCCTGTGTCACCCGCGTCCAGCTCGTTGCCGGCCAGGGTCGGCCAGATGACCGGCGTCGCCGGCGAGCGAGGACCGGACCAGGGTGCGGGCGTGACGTAGAACCTCTGGGCAAGGTGGTACGCAGCGCCCTCGTAGCGGCCACGGATGCGCGAGAAGGCCTCATAGGCCGCGTCGTCGTCGCGCGTGATCGTCACACCTGCTGAGCGCATGTAGTCGAGAGCGACTCCGAACTCCTCGCGAGTGATGGTGGACTTCCGGCTCGCGTACTGCATGAGGACATCAGGGTCGACGGCCGCCCGGCCCTTGAGGCTGTCGAGGGTGGCCGCCTTGGCTACGGCGCGTACGCCGGCCGGGATCTCGTCGTCCACCGCGTGCGTGGCAGGCGAGCCCTGGGGTGACCTCGGCGTGAGTCCGAAAATCTCCAGAGTGCGCTGGGCACGGTGGTTCCACCCGCGGAAGCGAATGGTCTCGTCGATCCCGACCTCGGTGGCGTCGATCATGAGGATGACCTGGGAGCCCTGGTTGAGGAATCCGATCGTGCGCGCGTCGGGCTCCTCCTGGCGCAGGGCCACGCGGAGGGCACCGGCGTCGAGCAGGGACAGGAGTGCGATGAGCCAATTGTGAGTGCTGACAGGGGAGCGGAATCTATTGAGCGTGGGATAGAGGGTCTGGGTGAGTCGCACGTTCGCGCACCAGTTGATCCAGGCTGCGAGGATGTCGGGTACCTCGGAATCCCCCTCCAAGAGTTGTACTCGGACGAGGAGCTCGGGCCCCCAGGCTGGCGATCCGCCCAGGCCCGCCTCGAGCACCACCTGGGACTCGCGCGCCAGGTAGGTCTGATAGAGCGTCGGCAGGAAGCCGATGAGCAGGGCGATGACAGCCGGGCCGGTCATGGCGGCGAGGAAGCTGATGATGGTGACGCCGTCGCTGGGCGCGCCGGCGATCCCGAGTGTGAAGAGACCGGAGCCAGCGTCGAGGAGTGACTGCGGCAGCGAGTTCTGGGTGGAGCCAAAGATCATCAGCGCGTAGGCCAGCAGGAAGAGCGTGAGCCAGACGAGCAGGGCCACCATGATCCCGACGGGCCCGCTCCACGCGAGGATGCGATCGCGCGATGTCCAGGTGGGGTTCCTGCGGGCGACCCAGCCGAACACCATGTCGGTGCCGCGGAGGATGACCGCATAGATCCAGGAGATGGCCGCTCGGGGGATGACCATCGTGCGCACGATGCTCATGCCCGTGATGACCAGCAGCACCACGCCGAAGGCGAACGGCACGATCCGCGCCACGGGATCCCACGACCCGAGATCGCCCTCCAGTGCCCAGGTCACGCCCCGAGAGTAGTCGCGCGGCTCCCCTCAGGGGCCCCACTAGGCTGCACCGGTGACCTGGGATGCGCAGACCGGCGTGCTCGTCGTCGGAGCCGTCGCCTTCGTCGCACTCATCCTCGCGGTGGGCCTGGCCATCCGGACCAGCCGCATGAAGAGCCAGTACGCCGTCCTGTCGGCGGCCGACGGCCGGGCGTCCTTCGTCGAGGTGGTCGCACGCAAGACCGAGGAGGTTGAGGCGCTGCGTGACGATGTCGCCCGCCTGGCCGACGAGCTGCGCTCCACCCAGCGCGAACTGCAGATGGCGGTCCGGCACGTCGGGGTCGTCCGCTACGACGCCTTCGGCGACATGGGCGGCCGCATGTCCTTCAGCGCGGCGCTGGTCGACGATCACGGCAACGGATTCGTCCTCACCTCCGTGCATGCTCGGAGCGAGTCCCGCAGCTACATCAAGCAGCTCCGCGGCGGCATGGCCGAGGTGTCGCTGTCCCCTGAGGAGTCAGCGGCAGTCGCCGATGCCGTGGCGAGCATCCCTCGCGGGCGCCTGGAGTAGCCCCTACGCGGGGAGCTTCACGCGACCCATGCCGGTGAAGTGAGCGTTGGTCCACGGTGTGCCCTTGACCGTGCCCTTGACGACGCCGACGTTGTAGTCCGATGCATGGACCACCTTGCCGTCGCCGATGTAGATCGCCACGTGGCGGGCACCCCGCTCGAAGTAGAACGCGAGGTCGCCGGGGCGAGCCTCCTTAAGTGAGATGCGCTCGGTCTCGTCGTACTGGGCTCGACTGAAGTGGGTGAGCGTCACGCCCACGGCGCGCCAGGAGTAGACGACGAGCCCGGAGCAGTCGAAGACGTCCGGCCCCTCTCCGCCGGCGCCGTAGGAGTCGCCCACCTGCGCCAAGGCGCGCTCGACGACCTGCGCGCGGATGCGATCGCCCGCTTCGAGCGAATCACGCTCGCGCTGGGACTTCTTGCGGTAGTCGGCGGCCGCCTTGCGGCTGGCCTCCTCGTGGATGCTGCCGCGCGCGGACTCCTCTGCGGCGACCGGTGCAGCCGACGCGGTCGGCGCTGCGACGGCGATGGCCGAGGCCATGAGCACGGGTGCCATGAGGGCGGTGGCCAGGCGGGCCCTGGTCCGTCGGCCGCTGGCAAGTCGGCCGCTGGCACGTCGGGTGGTGCAGTCGGTGGTGCGGGGGGTGGTCTGGGTCTGGCGGTGGATCGTGCGGCGCATGCGCTCCCTCTTCCGTCCGCCTCCCAGGTGAGCTGTCGGGCTCGGGCTGAAGAGCGCCCTACCCGCGTGCCGGAGCACACGGGATTCGCCCCAGGAGGGCCATGCCCTCCCGGCCGCGACCGGCTGTCGCGTCCGTCTCGTCAGGGCGTGGGCCCTGACGTGGGTCCCCGGTACGGCGCCCCTCGGGTCCGGGTCGTGGTGCCCCCGGGCGAGGCTTGCCGATTCGGCGGTCCGCTCGTCGGGGGCGGGTGCCCCCATCTGCCGAGCGACTTCGTGACCCTGCCATGACCTTCCGGGCAGGGGTCAAACCCGCGTCCGGATAACGGAACGGTAACGGGACGTCACATGGGGCACACACGTAACAGGTAGGGGCGACCCCAAGCATGGGGGCGCAGGACGCCCGCGTGGGCGCTTCAGGCGGTGGGGAGGGCCGCGATGCGACGCACGAGGTACGGCGAGAACCACCCGGCGTACTTCGCCTGGAGCACGGGGTCGCGCCAGTCCGACCCGCTCACGACCTCGCGGCAGGTGGGCGCGCTGCACAGGCAGCGGAACTCGTCATAGTCGCTGGCGTCGCACATGGCGTAGTCGAAGCTGAGCTCCTCGCCGGGCGCGATATCGCGCATGGCGACCAGGATCTGGGAGCCCTGCAGGCCGCAATTGGGCTCGCAGGAGTGGTTCAGCATGTCTCCCGGCTCCGGGGTGTCACTCGAGACGAGGTAGAGGTCGGCGTCGATCTGGATGGACCGGTGCTGGCGATCCAGGCTCATGGAGGACAGCTGGCTGCCGTCGACCACCCATCCGCCGAAGACGGCGACGGTCTCGCCGATGGCGATCGGCTCCGTCGCGTAGGAACCCCAGCCCTTGTCGCCGGCGGGGCGTGCCTCGGCCTTGGGAGTCAGCCAGTTGTAGTCCAACGAGACCTCCTTGATCGCGCGCCGCTGACGCCTATGTGCACTGACGCGGAGAGGAAGTCTGACATGTCGCGGTGTGGATGTGAAATTGCGACGACTGGCTGAACGTTCAGTCGGGATCAAGCGCTGCCGGGTGCGCCCGAGGGCAGCCTGGCCAGGGCCCAGGCCTGTACCTCTAGCCTTGTGCCGTGATCGATCCTCGCCTGCTTCGCGAATCCCCCGACGATCTGCGCGAGTCCCAGCGGCGCCGCGGCGAGGACGTCGCCCTGGTGGATCGGCTCTCCGCCCTCGACGTCGAGCGCCGAGCGCGGCAGTCGGCGTACGACGACCTGCGCGCCGAGCAGAAGCAGCTGTCCAAGCGCATCGGGCCGCTGCAGGGAGCGGTCAAGAAGGGCGACACCTCCGCCCAGGCAGAACTTGACGAGCTCATGGCGCAGGCGGGACAGCTCGCCGACCGTGTGAAGGCTGCCGACGCGGCGGCCAGTGAGGCGACGCGTGCCCTCGACGAGGCGTGGCTCGAGCTCTCCAATCTCGTCGACATGCGCGCCCCGGTCGGCGGGGAGGCGGACTTCGCCGTGCTTGAGGTCGTGGGCAAGCCCCGCGACTTCAGCGCTGAAGGGTTCGCCCCTCGCGACCACCTCGAGCTCGGCGAGATGCTCGGCGCCATTGACGTCGAGCGCGCCGCCAAGGTGTCAGGCTCCCGCTTCTACTACCTCATGGGAGTCGGCGCGCTGCTGGAGTTCGCACTTCTCAACCTCGCGATGGCGCAGGCCACGCGCAATGGCTTCATCCCGGTCATCCCGCCCGTCCTCGTCGCGCCCCGGGCGATGGAGGGCACCGGCTTCCTCGGGCAGGCCGCCGAGAACGTCTACCGCATCGAGTCCGATGACATGTACCTCGTGGGGACGGCGGAAGTGCCTCTTGCGGGTCTCCACAGCGACGAGATCCTCCCGGCGAGCGCGCTGCCCAAGCGCTATGTCGGCTGGTCGTCGTGCTTCCGGCGTGAGGCGGGCTCCTACGGCAAGGACACCCGCGGCATCATCCGCGTTCACCAGTTCGACAAGGTCGAGATGTTCGTCTTCTGCGACCCGGCCGACGCGGAGGCCGAGCATGAGCGCATCCTCCGCTGGGAGCGCGACTTCATGGATGCCCTCGAGATCCCCTACCGCGTCATCGACGTGGCCACGGGAGACCTCGGCTCGAGCGCCGCGCGCAAGTTCGACATCGAAGCATGGATCCCGACGCAGGACGCCTACCGCGAGGTGACATCGACCTCCAACACGACGCAGTTCCAGGCTCGCCGTCTGGGCATCCGCATGCGCTCCGGCGACGACGTGCAGCCCGTCGCCACGCTCAACGGCACGCTCTGCGCGATGCCGCGCATCATCGTCGCGATCCTGGAGAACCACCAGCAGGCGGATGGCTCGGTCGTGGTGCCTGCCGCACTGCGTCCCTACCTCGGGCGCGACGTTCTCGAGCTGCCATGACCTGCGCGTCGCGTATGCGCGGCGCCGCAGCTCTCCTCGCGGGAGCTGCCCTCCTCGCGGCCTGCACCGGGGACGCCGGCGGCCAGGCCTCCACGTCCGCTGCGTCGTCCGGTGCGTCATCGCCGAGCGCGTCGCCTGCTCCGACCCCCACGTCGACCCCGACACCTGCCCCGGACCCGCCGCTGGTCCCCGGCACCGCCCGGGGACGACTCCTCGTCGTGCAGCAGGCCGAGGATGCGGCGCTGGTCTCGGGTGGCAAGCCCATCCGGCTGACCCTGGCGCGCACGGGCAACCTCGCATCGTGGTTCACCGCACCGCCGCAGAAGCTCGCCGGCACGATGTCGACGGAGCAGGCGATGCTCAGCCTCGGCTGGCGCCCGGCCGAGGACGGCACGACCGCGGCGATGCCCAATCCGCGCCCCAATGGCCTGCTCGCGTTCGTCGGCGGCAGCCTGTCCTTCACGGTGCAGCGCGCCAATGTCCGGGCCGACGGCACGCTCGTGCTCGACATCCGACCCTTGGGTCCGATGCCCGAGACGGTGGAGTCCTACGGTCCCGTCTCCCTCACGCTCGACGGGGCGCCCGGCGTACTCGACTTCGAGGCAGCGCTGGGGGATATCTCCCTGCGCATCGTGGTGACGGGTGAGATCAACGAGCAGGTGGTGGTCCAGGCGATCGACGCCGACGGCACCGTCGTCGAGTCGGCGTTCCTGTCGGCGGAGCGCACCGTGGTCGACACGTGGCTCGACGTGACCTCGGGTGCGACGACGTGGGCGGAACCGGTGGTGACCTTCACGCCGCCCGAGAAGTCCAAGCCGGGCGCCGTGAGGGTCTCCGGCTCGCTTGCGATCGACGGAGCCAGCACGGACCTCGACCGCGCTGTCGCGCGCTGGAGCCTTCCCGTCGGCTAGTTCCCAAGTGTCGCGGGGTCAGGCCGGGACGGGCGGGATGTTGGCGATCGCCGGGGCGAAGCGCTCGTCGGAGAGCGACTCGTCGACCATCGATCCCGCGAGGTAGGACTCGTACGCCGCGAGGTCGAAGTGGCCGTGGCCGCACAGTGCCGTGAGGATCACCGTCTCCTCGCCCGTCTCCTTGGCCTGCTCCGCGAGGCGGATCGCCTGGGCGATCGCGTGCGTCGGCTCAGGTGCCGGCACGATGCCCTCGGACCGCGCGAACTTCACGGCTCCGGCGAAGCACTCCGTCTGCGGGATAGCCACGGCGTCCATGAGGCCGAGTTCGTAGACGTGCGAGATGAGCGGGGCCATGCCGTGGTAGCGCAGGCCGCCGGCGTGGATGGGATCCGGGATGAACTGGTGGCCCAGCGTGTGCATCTTCATGAGCGGCGTCATGCCCGCGGTATCGCCGAAGTCGTAGGCATAGACACCTCGCGTGAGCGAGGGGCACGACGCGGGCTCGACCGCCGTGATCTGCGGGTTGATCTTGCCGGCGAGCTTCTCGCGCAGGAAGGGGAAGGAGAGCCCCGCGAAGTTGGACCCGCCGCCGGTGCAGCCGACGATGTGCGTGGGGGTGTCGCCAGCCATCTGCAACTGGAGCAGAGCCTCCTCGCCGATCACCGTCTGGTGCAGCAGCACGTGGTTGAGCACCGAGCCGAGGGCGTAGCGGGTGTCGGGATTGGTGGCGGCGACCTCGACGGCCTCCGAGATGGCGATACCGAGCGACCCCGACCAGTTGTTGGGGTCCTTGGCGAGCTCGCGGCCGATCGCGGTGACATCGGAGGGCGAGCGGTGGATGGTGGCGCCGAACGTCTCGATCATGAGGCGGCGGTAGGGCTTGGCGTCGTACGACGCCCCGACCTGCCACACCTCGCACTCGAGGTCGTAGAGCGCGCACGCGAAGGCCAGGGCCGTGCCCCACTGACCGGCGCCGGTCTCGGTGGTGAGCTTCTTCGTCCCCTCCTTCTTGTTGTAGTAGGCCTGGGGCACCGACGTATTGGGCTTGTGCGAGCCGGCGGGCGAGACGCCCTCGTACTTGTAGTAGATGCGCGCGGGGGTGCCGAGCAGCTTCTCAAGCCGGTGCGCGCGGAAGAGCGGCGACGGCCTCCACTGGCGGTAGACATCGAGCACGCCACCGGGGATCTCGACGTACCGCTCGCCGGTGACCTCCTGCATGATGAGGTCCATCGGGAAGAGCGGCGCGAGGTCGTCCGGGCCGACCGGGTCCATGCGGCCGGGGTGCAGCGGCGGCGGGGGCGGAGCGGGCAGGTCGGCGACGAGGTTGTACCAGGTCGTCGGCATCTGGTCCTCGGTGAGCACGTACTTGTGCTGCTGCACGGTGTCGTCCATGATCTCCGCCTTCCCTCGTGATCCGGCTAGCCCGGGGTTTGGGACGGTACCCGACCTGGCAGCATGACGGGCGTGGATTCCCAAGGTCGGTACGCCGTCCCTGTGCCGTCCGGAGTCAGGCTCATCGCCAGCGACCTCGACGGCACCCTGCTGCTCTCCGACGGCTCGGTCGGCCGCCGCACCCGCGAGGCCCTGGATCGGCTCGGTGACAGCGACCTCGATCTCATCATCGTCACGGGGCGTCCGCCGCGCTGGATCTCGCCGATCGTCGAGATGACCGGCCATCGCGGTGTGGGTATCGCGGCCAACGGAGCCGTCGTGCTCGACCTCGCCGATGGGCACGTCACCGAGGTCTTCCCGATGACCGGTGATGACGCGCTCGAGGCCGTCGACCGCCTGCGCCGCGAGGTGCCGGGCATGGTCTTCGCCGTCGAGCGCGCGCGTCCGGGCGGCAAGCTGGCCCCGACGGGCGGAGCGTCGTACGACGCACTCGATGCGACGCTTGCCGATGCCACGGAGTTCGCCCTCGCCGACGGCTACACCCCGCGCTGGCCCGTGCCGCCGCAGACGCACGTCGGGCCCATCGAGGAGCTCGTCGCCGCGGGCGATGTGGTCAAGATCCTCGCGCGACCGGGCGAGGGCGCGCCGATGGATCCCGAGGAGCTCTATGCCCGGGGCGCGCGCGCGATCGGAGACCTCGCCGAGGTGACGCACTCCGGCTACGGCGACTCGCTCATCGAGCTCAGCGCCGCCGGGGTCACGAAGGCGACCACACTCGCGCGCGTGGCCGCGGCCGAGGGGCACGGTGCCCTGCACGTGGTGGCGGCGGGCGATGGCCCCAACGACCTGCCGATGCTCGCCTGGGCGGGGACGTCGTACGCCATGGCCAACGGGCATCCCGAAGTGCTCGACCTCGCGACGCATGTGCTGCCGAGCAATGACGATGAAGGCGTGGCCGATCTCATCGACGCGGTGCTCGACGAGCACGCGCGCGGCTTCAGCGCCTGAGGTTAGTCAGCACGTCGCTTCCATTGAAGAGCTCTCTCGTTTCGCGATGCCTTGTCTACGGTCTCGGCGATGCGTTGTGAGCGAGTGGCCGGTCGCTTGGCATTGAGGATCCACTCCAAAATCCCACGCCGAGTCGAGGGAGGGAAAGCGTCCCAGTGAGATCGCGCTGACGGGGTCTTCTCGAACGCAGCCAGTAGGTCTGCAGGCTCCACGAGGGCGTCCACGTCTGCGAGCCGATCCCACGAGCCATCCGCCTGCGCGGCCAGGGCTGCCTGGCGCCCACTCTCTGAGATGCGGCCTTCGCTATCGAGCGCAGCGAAGCGCTGCTTGTTGACGAGTGACCACGAGGAGCCAGCCTTGCGCGGCGTGCATAGGAGTGCCGTGCGATTGTCGTCGATTCGACCGGGCTTCGAGTCGATCCAACCGAAGCAGAGGCACTCCTCGCTGACGTCGCGAGCCGACACGTACTGCTGACCGGCTGGAACGGAAGGCTTCTTCAGGGTGACGGCCCAGACTCCTGACGACGATGCGTGGTGCTCTTGCAGCCATGCGCGCCACTCCTCGCGTGACGTGACCTCGACTCGCGGGAGATCTGGCGTGAGCGCCACCGCTCGTCACACTCTTAGGACGATCTTGCCGGTCACATCACCGGCTTCGAGGGCGCGATGCGCGTCAGCAGCGTCGGTGATCGGCATCACGCGATCGACGACGGGCTTGACGATCCCTGCGGCAATCCACGGCCAGACATGGCGCTCGACCTGCGTGCAGATCTCGGCCTTCTGCTCGGGCGTGCGCCCACGCAGCGTCGTTGCGTGCACCGAGCCATTGCGGCGCAGCAGCGTGCCGAGATCGATCTCGCCCTTGACACCGCCCTGCATGCCGATGACCACCAGACGTCCGCCGGGCGCGAGCGAGGTGATGTTGCGCTCGAGGTACTTGGCAGCCATGTTGTCCAGGATCACGTCGACACCCCGGCCGCCCGTCTCGGCCGCGAGCACCTCGACGAAGTCCTGCTCGCGGTAGTTGATGCGCACCTCGGCGCCGAGCTCCTCGCAGCGCGCGAGCTTCGCCGCCGACCCTGCGGTGACGGCGACGCGGGCGCCGAGGGCGCGCGCCACCTGGATCGCCATGGTGCCGATTCCGCTCCCGCCCCCGTGGACGAGCAGCCACTCACCCCGCTGCAGATGCGCAACCATGACGAGGTTGGACCACACCGTGCAGGCGACCTCGGGCAGTCCGGCCGCGGTGACGAGGTCGACCCCGGCGGGGATGGGCATGACCTGCCCGGCGGGTACGGCGACCCGCTCGGCGTACCCGCCCCCCGACAGCAGACAGCACACCTCGTCGCCGACGGATAGCGACGTCACTCCCGGACCCAGCGCGGCGACGGTGCCCGAGCACTCGAGCCCGAGCCACTCGGGGGCGCCAGGGGGTGGCGGATAAAGGCCCTGGCGCTGGAGCAGGTCAGCGCGATTGACCGCTGCCGCGGCGACATCGACGAGCACCTCGCCCGGAGCCGCGACGGGATCGGGCACCTCCTGCCACGCGAGCACGTCGGCGTCGCCGGGCTGCGTGACGACGATCGCGTGCATGTCAGGACTCGGGAGGCGGGGTGACGGTGTAGCCGTTGCCCTCCGTGTGGCGGATGACGACGAGCTGGTCGCCCTTCTGCAGGATGCGGATGTCGCTCGTGTCGAAGCGGTGCACCACGTCGTCGCGGATCACCGCGAGCACGATCTGCCCGGTCGCATCGACCTCGGCGGGTGAGACGCCCAGCTCCTCCTTGGTGATGTCGCGCTGGATGACCTCCAGCCCTCGACCGGAGTCGAGCAGGTCCTCCATCAGCGTGCCGGCGACAGGGGAGAGCAGGGAGAGCGCCATGAGATGACCGGCGGACTCAGCCGTGGGGATGACACTGCTGGCCCCCGACTGGCGCAGGATCTGGGCGTTGGCGGCCTCGCGCGCCGCGGCGACGATCTCGGCCTTGGGCGCGAGCCGCCGGGCGGTGAGCGTGACCAGCACCGAGGTGTCGTCCTCGTCCGTGGCGACGATGATCTTGGAGGCGCGCTCCGTGGCCGCGTCGCGCAGGATGTCCTCGCGTCGAGCGTCGCCCAGCACGCCGGCGAGGCCCATGCGATTGGCGTCCTGGACCGCTGACTTGTCGGTGCTCACCACGACGATGGACAGGGGCGACATGCCGCTGTCGAGCAGCATGCGTGCGGCCGAGCGGCCCTTGACGCCGAAGCCGACGATGACGGTGTGGTCTTCCACGCGCTGCCTCCAGCGGTTTGTGCGGATCTCGTTGCGCGTCTTCTTGGTCAGGACCTCGATGGTCGTCCCGACGAGCACGATGAGGAAGATGAAGCGCAGCGGTGTGATGACGAGGACGTTGACGACGCGAGAGGACTCGCAGACGGGGATTATGTCTCCGTAGCCGGTCGTCGAAAGGCTGACCGTCGCGTAGTAGAACGCGTCGATCCAGGAGATGTTTCCTACTTCGCCCCGGTCGGCGTAGCAGTCGCCCTCGAAGTAGACGATCGCGGCGGCGACGACGAGGGCGCCCACCGCGATGAGGATGCGGACGAGGATGTTGCGGAAGGGGCTCCACGGCCGGCTCGGGAGCTTGATGCGGGCGGTGAGGGCCTCGGGGTCGTCTTCGCCGGCGAGGGTGCGCAGGCGCCTCTTGTCGGCCACGTCCCCTGACGCTAGCGGACGACGGGCACGGGGAGGAGGGTCACGGCGCTTCCGGCGAGCCCACCCGACGGCGGGATCGCGACGAGCGCGTCGGCCAGGGCCAGGCTGCGCAGCATCGCCGGGCCGTCGAAGCGCAGGGGTCGTGCCCGGTCCTCCTCGACCAGGACCGGGATGATGCGGGTGTCACGGGGGTGGCTCGTCACGTCGACCCCGAGCACGACCTCGGCGTCCTCGAGCGCCACCCCTCGCAGTGTCGCGATCACGGGAGCGGCGAGGGTGACCAGCCCGCTCACCGCGGCGAGGGGGTTGCCCGGCAGCCCGACGACGGGGCGGCCATCGGGCAGGACGGCGAGGAGCATGGGGTGGCCCGGCCGCACCTCGACCCCGTCGACGATCCAGCGCGCGCCGAGGTGGTCGAGCACGTCGTGGACGAAGTCGACCGGTCCCGAGGCGGTCGAGCCCGTCGTCACGATCATGTCGGCAGTGGAGTCCTCGATCTCGTCGAGGAGTGCCTGTCGCGTATCCGGCACGCGGATGGGGGGATTGGCGCGAGCGCCGAGGTCCGCCAACCATGGCGGAACGAGTGGACTCAAGGCATCTCGCACGCGCCCAGGCCTGGGCAGTCCCCGCTCGAGGAGTTCGTCACCGAGCACGAGCACCGCGGCCGTGGGCGGTGGGATGACATCGAGGCTGTCGTAGCCCGCGGCTGCGGCGAGACCTAGGACGGCGGGGGTGACCAGTGCCCCAGCGGGGACGAGCGGCTCGCCGATGGCGCACTCCTCGCCGCGCGGCCGGACGTCGGTGCCCGGTGGCAGAGACGAGCCGCCGTCGTCGGGCAGGCCGGTGAGCGGATCCAGCGGGAAGAGCCGACTGCCATGGAGCGCGGTCTCGATCCCGGCCTGCTCCGTGCGGAGCACGGCGTCGCATCCTTCGGGGAGGGCGGCTCCGGTCGCGATGGCGACGGCTGTGCCCGGGTCCAGGCGCCCGCGCGTCTCGTCTCCCGCGCGCACGTCAGCGTCGGACAGCACCCACGGGCTGGGCCCGGCGACGGCGTAGCCGTCCATCGCAGCCGAGTCGAAGGCCGGAAGATCGGTGAGCGCGGTGATGGGGTTGGCCAGCGCGCAACCCAGCGCGGCCTCCAGGCGCACGGCGACGGGATCGAGCGGGCGCGCGGCGGCTGCCGCCACGCGGCGCGCTTGGTCCCAGGGGAGTGCGGTGCTCACCTGATCAGGGTGCCACCGACACCGCCTCTGACGTGTCACGCACCGCCGCAAGCGCCCTGCCTGAGCCTTTACCCGGGCCTTACCTCGCCTTGGCCTCCCCCTGCTCTCGGAGCGGTTTCCTGGGTATCGCCAGGACGCAGCCGTCCGGCAGGGGGCCCGGAGACGGGCCGTGATCCCGGAGACGGGCCGTGAAAGGGAGTGGCAATGAAGCAGACCAAGAAGATGATGGTGGCCGCCGCCGCGGCGGTGGGCGCCGTCGCAGGCGGCGTCGTCGCGCTGGCCAATGTCCCGGTCGGGGCCGCACCCGAGCCCACCGCGCAGGCGGTCGTGGCGTCGTCGATGCCGAGCCCATCGGATCCCGCCGAGGCCGCCGAGCGCGCGCTCCTGGAGGAGCAGATCGCCAAGTCCCAGCGGGCTTTGGATCGTCTGGCCACATCGTCGCCCACCGCCGCGGCCGTCGTTGCGAGCGGCGAGGTCGAGGCCGTTCAAGGCGGTGCGGCCCAGGGCGGCAGCGGCGGCAACGCGGATGCGTCCGCCTCCGCCGCGCAGCCGTCGAGCGACACCTGGACCGGATCGTCGGGCAGCGGCGCCGGCGACGAGGAGTACGACGAGGGCGAGGAGTACGACGAGG
>CAZICY010000027.1:16105-22474 GCA_964537955.1 uncultured Actinomyces sp.
GACGAGGGCGAGGAGTACGACGAGGACGAAGACGAGGACGAGGGCGAGGACGACGATGACTAGGGCGAGAGCCACGCGCGCGAGCTGGTCGGCAGCGGCGGTGGTCTCGCCCGTGGTGGCGGCGCTTGCGGCGGGCTCGATCCTCTGGGCGGCGGGCAACAACCCCCTTGCCACGGCAGGCGAATCCCCTGCGGCGGGAACGGTCGCGGCGGCGCAGGTTGCTTCGCCCGCGGTGGCGGCCGAGCCGCTGTCGCTGGATCAGCTGCGCAAGAAGGCCAACAAGCTCGCGCGCGCGGTGGACAAGGCTCGCAAGGAGGCACGGGCTGCGCGTGAGTCGGGCGCAGTCATCGCATCCGGTGGGTCGACGTGGGTGCCGAGCACGCCGTCAACCCCGGGTGGCTCGAACGCCCAGGCGGCTCCCGCTCCCGCTCCAGCTCCCGCGCCTGCGGCGGACACCTGGACCGGATCGTCGGGAGGCTGATGTGACCACCGTGACGCAGGACGACGTGATCCATCGCTTCCGCGCGATGGCGAGCGAGGTGACGGTGCGCGTCATCGATCCCTCGAGCGATCCTTCGGACGCGTTCATGAGCGTGGAGACCATCTTTCGCGATATCGAGCGGACGTGCTCGCGCTTCGACGACAGCAGTGACCTCATGCGTGCCAACGCTCATCCCGATGAGTGGGCTCAGGTCTCCCCCGCATGCTTCGGGACGATCGAGCTCGCGTTCGCGGCGTACGAACGCACCAATGGTGCCTTCGATCCGCGCGTGCTGCGCACGCTGTGTGCCATGGGCTACGACCGCTCGCTGAACTTCGCCGCGGGCGATGTCACGACCTCGGCGGGAGAACTGCCGAAGGCCCGGGGCGCCCACGCCTGGCTTCCCGGCTTCGATCCGGTGGGCATGCGCGTGCGCCTCGGCGCAGACCCGATCGACCTGGGCGGCATCGGCAAGGGATACGCCGTGCGTTGCGGGATCGAGGCGCTCGCCGGAATCGGCCGCGCGGCCCTGGTCGAGGCGGGCGGTGACCTCGCGACCTACGGTGACGGACCGGCGCGCGCCGCCGGGGAGACGCGCGCCTGGCGCGCGGCCGTCGAGGACCCACGAAAGGTCGACCCGGGCCAGACGGAGCAGCCCATCGCGGTTCTCGACGTCTCCGACGCGGCCGTGGCGACCTCGTCCATCAAGCTCCGCAGTTGGCGCGCCGGTGACCGCGATGTGCACCACCTCATCGACCCGCGGACAGGACAGCCGGCCGCATCCGGCCTGCTCTGCGTGACGGTCGTCGACGACGATCCGGCGTGGGCCGAGGTCTGGACCAAGGCCGCCTTCCTGCAGGGCGCACGCGACATCGCCGCCTTCGTCGAGCAGACCGGACTCGCGGCCCTGTGGGTCGATGGCAATGGCACGCTCCACAGCAGCGCCTCGCTGCGCGACCGCATCCTCTGGGAGGTCCCCGATGCCCGCTGATCTGAGCACGACCGTCGTGGAGACCACGCCGAGCGTGGGTCGCGGCGTCGCCGTCGGCGCTGTCCTCGGGGTGTCCGCCGGCATCACCGGCGCATTCCTCGGCTACGCCTGGATGATCGCCACCGGCGCGGACATGGGCCTGTGGGTCGTCGCCCGCGCGTCGGGCCTGGTCTCCTACCTCCTGCTCACGGCGGTGACGATCGTCGGCCTGCTCCTCGCATGCCCGCCAAAGTCCGCTGCACGCATTCTCGGAGTCGCCCAGCGGCTGCGCCTGCACGTGCTTCTGGCGATCTTCGCTCTGGTCTTCGTCGTGCTCCACGTGGTCGTCCTCGCGATCGATCCGTGGGCCGAGGTCGGCTGGTGGGGCGCGCTGGTGCCCTTCGGATCGGCGTACCGACCCCTGCCGGTGACCCTCGGTCTCCTGGCGTTCTGGTCGGGCCTCATCTCCGGCGCGACCGCCGGGCTCGCCGGCCGCGGTCTCGGTCGCGCGTGGCTTCCCCTGCATCGACTGGCAGCGGCCGGCTGGGTGCTCGCCTGGCTGCACGCAGTGCTGGCGGGAAGCGACACCGGCGCGTGGATGTGGATGTACGCCGTCAGTGGCGCCATCGTCATCGCACTCGTCGTGCGTCGGGTCATGGCCCGCACCCCGAAGGACGCTCTCGACGAACTGCGCGAGGAGCGCATGCCCCGTGAGGAGGTGCTCGCATGAGCACACTGGACCTTGGACTCGACCGTGCCCCGGTGACGGAGGCAGATCACCTGCTCCTGTACCCGCTCGTCTACCCGGGCTCGGGTGGCGGCGTGCCGTTGCGCGCTGACGCCGAGGACCTGCACCTGCACCGTTCGCGCCGCGGGCTCCCGGTGCTCACCGGGAGCGCCTTCGCCGACGCCCTGTCGGACAGCGAGCTCACGGGCCGCGGTGGAGCGCACGTGCCGGCGTCGTGGAAGCTCACGGCCGCTCGCGATGCGGGCCCCGGCGGCACGGTGGTCATCAACGGCGCTGAGGGCGAGCCCGGGTCGGCCAAGGACATGGCACTGCTTCAGACGCGCCCTCACCTCGTGCTCGAGGGCGCGCTCGCTGCTGCCGGGGCCATTGGGGCACGCGAGATCGTCATCTGGCTGCATGAGTCCGCAGAGGCCAGCCGCGCGTGCATGGCCCAGGCAGTGCGTGAACGCAGCGATGAACTCGATGTGCGCGTGCGCATGCTGCTGGCTCCCGAAGGCTACGTCGGCGGCGAGGCCTCGTCGGTCATCAGCGCGGTGCGCGGTGGCCCGGCCCTCCCGCAATTCAGCCGCGATCGCGTGCGTCCCTGGGGAGACGGCCCCGCGGTACTCGTGCACAACGCGGAGACCCACGCGCGGCTGGGACTGCTCGCCCTTGGCGGCAGCCCGGTCGCTACCTCGCTCGTCACCGTCGCCGAGTCGGCGGCACCACTCGACTTCACGCGCCGCACCGTCCTCGAGACGATCCCTGGAGCGACGTTCGCCGACGTGCTCGGCGCAGCGGGTGCGCCCGAACCCGAGGCCGTGCTCCTCGGCGGTATGGGCGGCACCTGGGTCCGGTGGTCGGACCTTGCCGGGATGGCCGTCGACCCCTGGGAGCTCCGCGCCCACGGGCTGTCCCTCGGCGCCGGGATCCTTCACCTCCTCCCGAAGGGCCGCGATGGCCTGGTGGAGAGCGTGGCCATCCTCGATTGGCTCGCCGACCAGTCGGCACGCCAGTGCGGACCCTGCATCTTCGGCCTGCCGGCACTGGCCGACGCGGTACGCCGTACCGCGCGCGGTCGCGACGGTGGCGAGGCCCGACGCATCAGCGACCTCATCTCTGGGCGCGGCGCGTGCCGCCACCCGGATGGGGCTGTGCGCATGGCGATGTCCGCTCAGGAGGTGTTCGGATCATGAGGCTTGGCATCAATCCCGTGGCGTGTGACGGACTCGGCATGTGCGCGCACAAGGCACCCGACGTCATCCAGCTCGATCCCTGGGGCTACCCCGTCGTGTCGAGCGAGGAACTCGAGGGCCTGCAAGCCGATCAGGCGAGCCGGGCGATCCGCGCGTGCCCGCGCCAGGCGCTCTTCGCGACGAGCTGAGGCGCCGATGGCTCAGTCATCGTCCTCATCGTCGCGGTCGTTGTCGCCGTGGTCCTCGCCCGCACTGTCGTCGTGGTCGTCCTCGCCGGCAGTCGGAGCTTGGGTGGGCTCGGGGCGAGGGGTGTCCACGTCGACGACCGTGTGCGGCATGGGGGCGGGTTCGGACGCCGCCAGGGTCGTCACCGCGGCGCCCACGGCTATGCCGAGGGCCAGGACCGTCGCAAGGATCGCGCCGACGAGGGCAGGCCGCACGGTCTCAGAGTAGGCGGCGCCTGTGGATTCGATCACCGCCTGGGTGAAGTACAGGTAAGGGCTGGCGGCACGGACACACAGGCTGCTGAACGCCTGCGACCATGGGCGCTGACGGAAGGACTGCAGGGTGAAGGTGCTGGTCGTCGAGGACGATCCCGCTGTCGCCGAGCCGCTCCTCGAGGGATTGCGCCGCCATGGGCTCGATGTCGAGCACGTGGCCTATGCCTCGCAGGCGGTGACGGCAGCGCGCGAGGCCGACGTCGTGCTGCTCGACCTGGGTCTACCCGATGACGACGGTCTCAACGTGCTGCGGTCACTGCGCGCGACGTGCGAGGTGCCCATCATCATCGTGACAGCGCGCGGCGATGAGACCGATCGCGTCGTGGGGCTCGAGCTCGGTGCCGATGACTACGTGGTCAAGCCCTTCTCCGTGCGTGAGCTCAGTGCGCGCGTCCGGGCCGTCAGCCGTCGGCGCCGCGTGGAGGCGAGCCTCGATGCCGGGCGTGTGCGGATCGACCGCTCCCGGCGCCAGGCGGAGTTCGACGGTGTCGCCCTGGACCTCACCGCCAAGGAGTTCGACCTTCTCGCCGTCCTTGCCGAGGACCCGGGGCGCGTCGTACATCGTCAGGAACTGCTCTCGCGCGTGTGGGACCCCGTCTGGCATGGCTCTGGCAAGACACTCGACGTGCACGTGTCATCGCTGCGGCGCAAGCTGCCCGATCCGACCGCCATCGAGACGGTGCGCGGCGTGGGCTACCGGCTCGCAGACGAGAGCGGCACGCGGCGGTGACTCGGCGACTGGTCCTCGCAATGACGGGGCTCGTGGCGCTCGTCGCCCTGGGCCTCGCGGTCCCCATGGCCGTCATCGTGGATAACGACCAGCGCGCGGCACTCGTGTCCGACCTCGAGGTCGAGGCGATGACGACGGCGTCGATCCTCGCCTCCCAGCCTGAGTCCGAGTGGCAGGCGACGACCGAGACGGTGGCGCAGCGCACGGGTGCGCGCGTGGTGGTTGTCGGCACCGATCTCCAGCTCGTCGCGGACTCGGATCAGACCGCCTTGGACAGGTCCTTCGACCGTCCCGAGATAACGGCTGCCCTCGCCGGTCAGCTGTCGTCGGACGTGCGCTACTCCACGACCCTGGGTGTGGACCTTCGCTACGTCGCCGCACCGGTCGTCAAGGACGAGCGCATCGTGGCAGCCACGCGGCTGTCGCTGCCCGAGTCCGAGGTAGCCGGCGTCATCCAAAGGACGCGCTGGTCGCTCGTTGCGTTCGTCGCGGCGGTCGTCGTGGCGGCCGCGCTCATCGCCTGGATCATCGCCTCGTCTATCGCTGGGCCGCTCCAGCGTGTGGCGGAAGTCGCCGAGGAGCTCCCCGACGACCTCGAGGCGCGCGCCGACGAGACGAAGGGCCCTCCCGAGGTGCGTGTGGTGGCGCGCACGCTCAATCGCACCGCGGAGCGGCTGGCCCGCCTGCTTCGCCGTCAGCAGCAGGTGGCGGCGGATGCCTCCCATCACCTGCGCACGCCGCTCACGGGGGTGCGTCTGCGCCTGGAGGCGATCGAGGACACGTCAGTTGACGAGGTGATCCAGCGCGATGCCGCCGCGGCGATCTCGGAGGTGGACCGGCTCAATCGCCGGATCGACCAGATCCTCGCGCTGGCCCGCAGTGATGCGGGTCAGGGCGTAGAGACGGTGGATGCGGGCGCGGTCGCCGCCGACCGGGTCGCGCACGCGGAGGCCGCGGCGGCAGCCCGGGACATCGCGTTGGGAATCGATGTGGGGACGGATGTCCCCCTGGTCCTGGCGCCGCGCGGTGCGCTCGATCGTGTCGTTGACGAACTCCTCGGCAACGCGCTCGCCTATGCGCGGACGCGGATCACGGTGAGCGTGGCGCGAGACGGCACGTCCGTGCGTATCGACGTGGAGGACGACGGACCTGGCATCCCGCAGGACGAGCGCGCTCGGATCTTCGACCGCTTCACGCGCGGCTCTGCGGCGGCGCCGGGTGGCAGCGGCCTGGGGCTCGCCCTGGTCCGCGAGTCCGCGCTCGCAGCTGGCGGCGACGCCTGGATCGAATCCGGAGCAGGCGGCGGCCTGCGCCTGTGCACCCGCTGGCCGGCGGTCAGCCGCGATGCAGGCCGAGGTCCCACTCCCCGCTGAGGCGCATGAGCGTGTGCGCCGCCTCGGCGAACGTGTCATCCCCCGCCTTCGCGACGGCGTAGCCGAGGAGGAATGTCGTGATGGGCGCAGCAGGGCGATCCACGGCGTGAGCGGCATCGCGCGCGACGTCGAGGAGGAGCTGCGCATCGGCCTCGGGGATCTCCACGCCGAGTTCGGTGGCCAGGGCCTGGCGGGCGACGGCGGTCCACTGGCTGAGGGGGTCGTGAGTCATGGGGACATCCTGCCGGTCCTCATGGTGGCCGACCAAGGCCCAAGAGGCGGGCCCAGTGCAGCGATGCGGCCCTCTTCTTGACGTCCGCGTCAAGTTGACGCTAGCGTCAAGTCCATGGCGCCCGTCCTGCGCTCCCGCCTCGATCCCGCCGTCACGGCGG
>CAZICY010000028.1:0-21603 GCA_964537955.1 uncultured Actinomyces sp.
GGCACTGCGCGAAAGATGCGCGTCTGGTCGGACATCGCATCGCTGGTCACCCGCCAGATCGGGCCTGAGTCCGCGGGAATCGATCGGGGTGGCGACACGCCCAGGAATCTCCCTGGCCCCACGGGTCACGCCCGGAACACTGTCCCCTATGGCCTCGACCCTCCCGACGACGCGCGCGTCTCGGGGGGCAGGTGAAGCCTCGGGGGAGCCCCCCGTCCGCCGGTCCCTGCTGCAGCACCCGATGGGCCTGTACTACCTCCTGCTCGGAGCGACCCTGGCGCTGCTGGGGCTCGGGCTGCTCATGGTGCTCAGCGCCTCGTCGGTCCTGTCCATCCGCCTGCACGGGTCGCCGTACACCCTCGCCCAGCGGCAGCTGCTCTTCGCCTGCCTCGGCATCGTGCTGATGATCATCGGCACGCGGCTGTCGGTCAACATGTGGCGACGCCTCGCGTGGCCTGCGCTCATCGTCGCCTTCGGTCTGCTCGTCGCGGTGCTCATCGTCGGCGTCGAGGTCTCGGGCCAGAAGAACTGGATCGACATCATCGGCCCCTTCCGCCTGCAGCCCTCGGAGTTCGCCAAGATCGCGCTCATCCTGTGGAGTGCCGACATCCTCGCGCGCAAGGAGCCGATGCTGGACCGCTGGTCGCATCTGCTCGTGCCCGTGCTGCCGGTCACCGGCATGATCCTGGTGCTCGTCCTGCTCGAGGGCGACGTCGGCAACACCTTGATCCTCGGGGTCATCGCGTGCGGCGTGCTCTTCGCCGCGGGTGCGCCGCTGCGCCTCTTCCTCGCGCTCGGCGCGGTCGGCCTGGCGGGCATCGCCGCACTCACCCTCGCAGCGCCGTACCGCATGAGCAGGTTCACGTCCTGGCTCGACCCCTCCGCCGATCGACTCGGCGAGGGGTGGCAGGTGACCCAGGGTCAGTTCGCTCTCGGCACCGGCGGCTGGTGGGGAGTCGGACTCGGGGCGAGTCGCGAGAAGTGGGGCTCGCTGCCCGAGGCGCACACCGACTTCATCTTCCCCGTCGTCGGCGAGGAGCTGGGCCTCGTCGGCACGATGACGGTGCTCGTGCTCTTTGCCGTGATCGCCTTCGTCGCCTTCCGGCTCGTGCAGTCCTCCGATGACATGTTCGTGCGCCTGGCGTCGGCGGGTGTGGGGACGTGGATCGTCTTCCAGGCGGTCGTCAACGTCGGAGCCGTGCTCTCCCTGCTCCCCATCACCGGCGTCCCGCTGCCTCTCGTCTCCTACGGCGGCTCGTCGCTCGTGCCGCTGCTCATCTCGCTGGGCATGCTCATGTCCTTCGCGCGCAGGGCGGGCGCGACCGCGGCGGGTGCCCCCATCACGCTCAGGGTGATCGACGGCGGCACGGCCCCGCAGGCTCGAGGGAAGAGCCGGACGACCCGGTGAAGGTGCTCCTCGCCGCCGGTGGCACGGCGGGGCACATCGAGCCGGCACTCACGCTGGCCGATGCCCTCATCGCCGCGGATCCGGACACGCAGGTCGTCTTCGTCGGCCGATCCGTGGGCCTGGAGGCCAGGCTCGTGCCCGAGCGGGGCTACCGGCTGCGCACGGTGCCGGCGGTCCCGATGCCGCGCAAGCCCTCGAAGGACCTGCTCCTGGTGGCCCCGCGGATCGCGGGGTCGATGCGCGCACTGCGCCGCATCCTCGCCGAGGAGCGCCCCGACGTGGTCGTGGGTTTCGGCGGATACGTGGCCGCTCCCGCCTACCTCGCCGCACGCGCCGCGGGGATCCCCAGCGTGGTCCACGAGGCCAATGCGCGCGCGGGCATGGCCAATCGCCTGGGGTCGCGGCTGACGCCCTGGTCCGCCGAGGCCGTCCCCGGCTCCCTGTCCGCGGCGCAGCACGTGGGCATGCCCCTGCGCACGTCGATCGTCGGACTCGATCGCGCGCGCGAGAGGTCGGCCGCGCGAGTGCACTTCGGACTCGACCCGGAGCGGACCACCCTGCTCGTCTTCGGCGGCTCCCTCGGGGCGAGGCGACTCAACGAGGTGGTGACCGGGGCTGCCGCAGACCTGCGCGCTGCGGGCGTGCAGGTGCTGCACGCCGTGGGCGAGAGCGCGGCGGGTGTCGTCCCGGTCGGCGACGGGGCGGTCGCGTATGTGACGCTTCCCTACATCGACCGCATGGACCTCGCCTACGCCGCCGCCGATCTCGCGATCACGCGAGCCGGCGCGATGACGTGCGCAGAGCTCGCAGCGGTCGGTCTCCCCGCGGTCTATGTCCCCCTGCCCATCGGCAACGGCGAGCAGCGACTCAATGCCGCTCCCGTGGTCGCTGCCGGCGGCGGGCTGCTCATCGAGGACGCGGACTTCACCCCGGGGGCGCTGCGCGAGCAGGTGCTGCCGCTCCTGCGCGATCCCGCGCGCCTGGAGCGGATGGGTCGCGCGGCCTCGGCGCACGGCGTGCGAGACGGCGCCGAGAGGCTCGCCGACATGGTGCGCGCCGCTGCTGCAGGACGGGCGTGATGGCGCCCACCCTCGTCGGTGTCGCACGCGTGCACCTGGTGGGCATCGGAGGAGCCGGGATGTCCGCCCTGGCGCGGCTCATGCTGGCCCAGGGGATCCGCGTGTCCGGGAGCGACGCCAAGGAGTCGCGGCGCCTGTCCGCGCTGCGCACGCTCGGCGCGCAGATCAGCGTGGGACACGACCTGGCCCATCTCGCCGGCGACCCGCCCGCATCCGTGGTCGTCGTGTCCACCGCGATCCCGCCGACCAATCCGGAGGTCGTGGAGGCGCGCCGGCTGGGCCTGCCCGTGTGGACGCGGGCCGAGGCGCTCAACGCCGTGATGGAGGGGCGCGAGCCCATCGCCGTCGCCGGCACCCACGGCAAGACGACGACGACGTCGATGATCACCGTCGCGCTGCAGGCCTGCGGGTCGGATCCTTCCTTCGCCATCGGCAGCGAGCTGCAGTCCTCCGGGACCAACGCGCACTGGGGGAGCGGGGAGCACTTCGTCGTGGAGGCCGACGAGTCCGACGGGTCCTTCCTCGCGATCACGCCACGCGTGGCCGTGGTGACGAACGTCGAGGCGGACCACCTCGACCACTGGGCGGACCTCGCGAGCATCGAGGACGCCTTCGTCCGCTTCTGCGCCGCCGCGCGAGACGCAGGCGGCGTCGCGGTGATCTGCGCCGACGACCCCGGCGCCCGCCGCGTCGCCGACCGGGCACAGGCCGAGGGCGTCACCGTCGTCACCTATGGCCGCTCTGCCGATGCCGACGTGCGCATCACCGAGCCGGCCCCGCAGGCGCGCGGGTGGTCCTTCGGCGTCGTGGATCACGGGATGCGGCGCAGCCCGGTCTCCCTGCAGGTGCCCGGACTGCACAACGCACTCAACGCGGCCGCAGCGCTCACCGTCGCCTCCGTGCTGCGCCTGCCCGAGGCCGAGGTCGCCGAGGGGCTCGGGTCCTTCACCGGCACGCAGCGGCGCTTCGAGCTCAGGGGCCAGGTCGACGGCATCCGCGTCTACGACGACTACGCCCATCACCCGACCGAGGTCGAGGCCACGCTGCGCGCTGCGCGCGAGGTGGCTGGGGAGGGGCGCGTCGTCGTCGCCTTCCAGAGCCACCGCTACACGCGCACGGCGGTCTTCGCCCGTGAGTTCGGCAGCGCGCTGGGACTGGCCGACGAGGTGATCGTGCTGGAGGTCTACAGCGCGGGCGAGCAGCCGATCGCGGGTGCGAGCGGCGAGGTCATCGCGGCGGCCGTGCCCCTGCCCGCCGGGAGCGTGCACTTCGAGCCGTCCTGGTCGCACGTGCCCCAGGCCGTCGTCGAGCGCGTGCGGCCGGGGGATGTCGTCATGACCATGGGCGCGGGCGACGTGGGGATGCTCGCGCCGCAGATCGTCGAGCTGCTGCGAGGGCGCTCGTGAAGCGCTGGCTCATCCCGGTGGTCGTGATCGTGCCCATCCTGCTCGCGATCGGCTGGCTGGCGTGGTTCTCGCCGTGGCTGGCGGTGTCCCAGGTGCAGGTCACCGTGAGCTCCGCGCCCGACGTCGCGGGGCCGCTCAGCGCCGACGAGGTCCGCGCGGTTGCCGCGGTGGAGACCGGCGTACCCCTCCTGCGCGTGCCCACCTCGGAGGTCGAGGCGCGGGTGTCCGCGCTGCCGCAGGTCGCCTCGGCCACCGTCACCCGGGCGTGGCCCGACACGATCGTCATCGACGTCGTCCGCCGTGCGCCGGTGGCCCTCGTCGCGGTCACGGGCGGCTACGACGTGGTGGACGGCACCGGTGCCGTGATCCGCACCGTGCCCGGAGTGCTGGAGGGCGTGCCCGTGGTGCGCGCGAGCGGACCGGGGCTGGAGGCGGCGATCGCGGTCGCCCGCGGGCTGCCCGAGCAGATCCGGCGCAAGGTCGTGACGGTGGAGGCGTCCACGCGCAACGACGTCACCCTCATGCTGCGCAACGGCGCGCAGGTGATGTGGGGGTCGGCCGAGGACGGCGACTTCAAGGCCGAGGTGCTGCAGACGCTCTTCCAGGTGGATGCGCGGTGGTACGACGTGTCCGCTCCTGGAGTGCCCGCGACGGCCGACGCGCCCCCGCGGCGCATGGTGGGCTGACAGCTCGGTCGACGGACTGCCGTCGGCAACTCCTAGTGCTGGAGCGCCGTCGGCTCCTCGACATGGGTGAGGTGACCGTCGAGGATCTCGAAGACCCGGTCGGTGTACTCGACCATGCGCAGGTCGTGCGTGACCATGATCCCGGTCTTGCCCCGGTCCTTGATCTCGCGACGGAGCAGTTGGACGACCTGACGGCCGAGCGCGGTGTCCAGCGCCGCCGTGGGCTCGTCGACGAGCACGAGGTCGGGGTCGTTCATCAGGGCGCGTCCGATCGCGACGCGCTGGCGCTCGCCACCGGAGAGCTGCTCGGGGAGGTTCTTGGCGCGGTCGGCCAGGCCGAGCTCCTCGAGCAGCTGGTCGGCGCGCTGCTGCGCGGCCTTCTTGGGCGTCTTGACCAGCGTCGCGACGTAGAGGAGGTTCTCGCGCGCGGTGAGGAAGGGCACGAGGTTGGCGGACTGAAAGACGAAGCCCACGCGCTCGGCGCGGAATCGCGTGAGCTCACGCTTGGACAGCGAGGTCACGTCGACATCGCCGACGGTCACGGTGCCGGAGGTGGCCGCGAGCAGCCCGCCGATGATGGAGATGAGGGTCGTCTTGCCCGAGCCGGAGGGTCCGAGGAGAGCGACGAACTCGCCCTGATCTACGGCCATGGTCGCGTCGTCCAGGGCCGTGACGGCGGTGTGCCCGGTGCCGTAGACCTTGCTCACATTGCGCACCTGCAGCAGCGCACCGGCGTGCGTCGACGCGTCGGCGGCGGGGCTCGGGCCCGGCCCCTGGGGCACGGAGTCCGTGGCGTCGGCGACGGGATCGTTCATAGCGTTCCTCCGATGGCGGTGGCCGGATCGATGCGCGCCAGGCGGCGCAGGGAGAAGGCGGCCCCCACGATGCCGGCCACCAGGGTGAACACGGCGATCTGGATGAGGGTGTCGGTGCGGAAGAGCGTGGGCACGGTGGCCGGGATGATGAGCCCGAACAGGCGCGCCACGATCGCCCCGATGATGACGCCGAGCACCGAGGCGACGGCGGCTTGCACGAGCACGGCACGACCGAGCGCGCCCGTCGAGGTGCCCAGCGCCTTGAGGGCGGCGAAGAGCTCGCGCTTCTCGAGCACGAGGAGAGCGAAGAACAGGGCGACGACGAGCGCGGCGACGGCGAGCGTGGTGTAGATGATCGAGTTGAGCGTGGAGCTTTGCTGCTCGACGCCGGGGATCGCGAGCCCGACCGCCTCGGCGGTGAGCACCGCGGTGCCCGGCAGGGTCGCGGCGATGGCCGCGAGGTCGGCGCCCGGCTCCGTCACGAGAGCCACGGCATTGATCGCCGTGGGCTGGCCGCGCAGCTCGGGGCGCACGGCATCGCGCATGGCCCGCCAGTCCTGCACCGACGTCCACACGGTGGGCTGCAGCTGGTACGCCGCGTCCGAGACGAAGCCGACGACCTCGACGCCCACGTCACCGACGGCGACCCGGGAGCCGAGCGTGACACCCACGTCCTGCAGGCGCGTGTCGACGGCGGCGACGCCGGTCTCGCCGGGCTCGGGCATGCGCCCGTCGACGAGGGTTGTCGGCGTGCCGGGTCCGCCCACCTCGAGCCCGAAGACGGCGAGGTCGATATCGCCCTCGGGTCCGGTGCCACCGGTGAGCAGGACGCCGATCGGCCCGGCCGACTCGACACCCGGGGCGCTGGCGAGGGCGGCCACGTCGGACTCGTCCATCCGGGAGCGGATGAGCGACCCCTCGGCATCGTCGTTGAAGGCGTACGCCGTCGCGTTGGTGGAGCGCACCGCGCCGGTGGCGCCGTAGAACAGGCCGTCGGCGAGGGCGCCGAGCACGAGGACGAGGAAGACGATGAGCGCCAGGGCGCCGACCACGGCGCCGAAGCGGCCCTTGGTCCGCGTGAGCTCGCCCCGGGAGAGCAGGGCTGCCGGCCCGCTCATCGCGCACCCACAGCGCTCGCGGGATCGATGCGCGCGATCCGCCGGATGCTGAGCAGGCCGGCGAGCAGGGAGAAGACCAGGACGCTCACCACGACGCCGACGATGAGCGTCGGCTCGATGTTGACCGGAAGCCCGGTGTTGAGGCCCTGCACGGCCAGCAGTGTGAGACCCACCGCGATCACCGAGGCGATGAGCACGACGAGCGTGATCTGGATCGCGACCGTGGCGGCGAGCCGGCCCGTGCTCGTGCCGATGGCGCGCAGGAGGGTGAAGGGCTTGAGCTTTTGCACCGTGAGGATGAGGAAGAAGAAGCCGATGACCACGATGCCGATGACGAAGGTCAGGCCGACCAGGATTCCGAAGCTCTGCGAGATCGACTCGATGCCCGGGATGAGGGAGACGGCCTCGTCGCGGGAGTAGGCGCTCACCCCCGCGACGCTCGCCTCGATGGCGCTGGCCGCGGCCACCGGATCGGCCGAGTCGAAGGCGACCGCATTGATGGGCACGAAGGGCAGACCAGGATTGGTGGCCGCGAACGCCCCGTCGTAGGTCTCGATGGACGTGTAGAGCGTCGGGATGGCGTTGAACTGCGCGCCGCGCAGGAGCCCCACCACGGTGAGCTCGGTGCCCGCCGGGTCGAGCGTGATCACGTCGCCGATGGCGGCGCCGCCCCCGTCGACGGCGGTCTCGCCGGGTGCCGACGGCAGGCGGCCATCGGCCAGTCCCGAGGGCGCTCCTGGGGCGTCGGGCACGAAGCCGAAGACCTGCACGTCCGCCGGCGTGCCTTCGATGACCGCCGCGGTCGTGAAGGTGGAAAGCGGAGCCGCAGCGGTCACGCCCTCGACGAGCGAGACCGCGATGGCGACCTGGGGATCCATGCGACTGGCCGAGATGTTGTCCCGTGCGAAGTCGGCGTAGACCAGGCCATCGGCGCGCAGGCCCTCCAGGGCACCGACGAGGGCGCCGACCAGGGCAGCGGAGAGGGTCGACAGCAGCAGCACGAGGAAGACGAGGAGGGACACGGCCCCCGTGAGCAGGCCGAAGCGCAGCTTGGCGCGGCGGATCTCCGCCCCTGCCAGACCCATGTGACCTCCCGAGATCGGCCTGGAGCCCCAGCCTCTCGCGCCCCCGCTCGGCGCGCATCCCCGGGCCCCTCATGCCCCGTCGGGGCCGAGCGGTCCCAGGGCGGTGGCGCGGCGGTGGCAGGCTCGCGGCGGTGGCAGGCTGTGGCGATGCCGGACGCGGATGTGGTGATCGCCCTGCAGCTGCCGTCCGGTGGTCGCGTCCGCACGACGTGGACCCCACCCACCGGCGCGGGCCGGGGCTGGGCGTGGGTGCAGCACGGGTTCGTGCGGCGGGGCGCCGACCTGGACGGGCTGGCAGGCCTGCTCGCGCGCGCGGGCATCGCCGTGGTGCGTCCCGACATCTCGTCGTGGCGCCCGCGTCGATCGATGCACGACGCCCGGTGGCTGACGGAGGTGGCCCTGACGATCGCGCGCTCGGTCGATGCGGGCATCCCGCAGGAGCGGGGGATCGGCGCCGAGGGTCCGTGGACGCTGCTCGGTCACTCGGCCGGGGGCGCCATCGCGGTGCACGCGGCGTCCTGCCTGCACGCGAGCGGAAGGCCGATCGGGTCCGTGGTCCTGCTCGACCCGGTCGACACCGTCGGGGGCCTGCTGGCGGGGTCCCTGCCCGGCGCACCGCTCGGCACGGCGCACGCCTGCCGACCCTCGCGGTGCAACCGGCGGGGGAGCACGGTGCGCGCGCTCGCTGAGGCGGGTTGGCGCATCGTGGCGCACCCCGGCCTGGCGCATCCGGACCCGGAGCGGATCCCGGCTGACGCGGAGCCCGCGTCGGTCCCCGCCGCCGACCCCTGGCTCGCCCGCGTGTGCGGGACGCCGGGGAGCGGGCAGGACGTGGCCGCGCTGGCCCGGGCGGTCCGCGACGACGCCGTCGGGCCCCTGGGTGCGCTCGAGCCGCCCCACCCGTGAATCCCCACCCGTGATTCCCCGAAGGGGATTCCCGGATGTGATGTGTGGGACAGGCGTGGCTTCTTGCTCGACGTGAGGTTGACCCTTAACCTCAGCGGGAGAGGCACGGGTTCAAGGATTTCATCTTCGACTTGAAGTTGAGATCCAAGCGTGCCAGCGCGCACGGTGCACGAGGACGCTCGGGCACCGCACCGAAGGGATGCACCCGTGGCTGCACCGCAGAACTACCTGGCCGTGATCAAGGTCGTCGGGATCGGCGGAGGCGGCGTCAATGCCGTCAACCGCATGATCGACGTGGGACTGAAGGGCGTCGAGTTCGTCGCCATCAACACCGACGCGCAGGCGCTGCTCATGAGCGATGCCGACGTCAAGCTCGACATCGGCCGCGAGCTCACCCGGGGCCTCGGCGCCGGCGCGGATCCCGAGGTCGGCCGCCAGGCCGCCGAGGACCATGCCCAGGAGATCGAGGAGGTCCTCCGCGGCGCCGACATGGTCTTCGTCACCGCGGGCGAGGGCGGCGGCACCGGCACGGGCGGAGCGCCGGTCGTGGCGCGCATCGCCAAGTCGCTCGGCGCGCTCACCATCGGCGTCGTGACGCGCCCGTTCGGCTTCGAGGGTCGTCGTCGTCAGTCGCAGGCGGAGACCGGTGTCGACGCGCTCCGCGCCGAGGTGGACACGCTCATCGTCATCCCCAATGACCGGCTGCTGTCGCTGACGGACCGCAACATCAGCGTCATCGACGCGTTCCGCCAGGCCGATCACGTCCTGCTCCAGGGCGTCTCGGGGATCACCGACCTCATCACGACCCCCGGACTGATCAACCTCGACTTCGCCGACGTCAAGTCGGTCATGCAGGGAGCCGGCTCCGCGCTCATGGGCATCGGGTCGGCCCGCGGCGAGGAGCGCGCGGTGGAGGCGGCCACGGCCGCGATCTCCAGCCCGCTCCTCGAGGCGAGCATCGAGGGCGCCCACGGCGTCCTGCTCTCGGTGTCCGGCGGCTCCGACCTCGGGCTCTTCGAGATCAACGAGGCTGCCCGGATGGTCTCCGATGCCGCGCATCCCGATGCCAACATCATCTTCGGCGCCGTGATCGACGACACCCTCGGCGACGAGGTCCGCGTCACGGTCATCGCCGCGGGATTCGACGGGGGCACCCCGCCGGCCCGCCGTGCGCAGCCGGTGACGAAGAAAATCGCCGAGGAGACCCCGCTCGCCGCCGCGGTGGCCGCCAAGCAGTCGTCCTCGACCGAGAGCGCCGAGATCCCCGTCACCCCGGAGCCTCCGAAGCGTCCCGTGCAGCAGCCGCGCACGATCGTCTTCGACGACACCGGCGACGATCTCGACGTCCCCGACTTCCTGAAGTAGTCCGCGCCGTGGGTGTCCTCGCCCGCGGGCGCGTGACGCACGAGGGCCGCAGCGCCGACTGGGTGTTCACCGACCGTCTGGGCGGGCAGAGCGCCGGTGCGTACGCCGAGCTGAACCTCGGCGGCTCCGTCGGCGACGACCCCGGGTCGGTCGCCGCCAACAGGCAGACGGTCGCGGGGTTCGTGGGCTGCACCGGCCTGGCGCTGGCGCGACAGGTCCACGGCCGCGACGTCGCCGTACTCCGCGCCATCCCCGACGAGCCCCCCGCGGCCGACGCGATCGTCACCGACCAGCCGGACCTGGCCATCGCGATCCAGGTCGCCGACTGCGTCCCGGTCCTGCTCGCCGACCTGACGGCCGGCCGCGTGGCCGCCGTGCACGCAGGCTGGCGCGGGGTCGTGGCAGACGTCGTTGGTGCCGCCATCCAGACCCTCGATCCACGAGGCCAGGTGCACGCCTGGGTGGGCCCGGCGATCTGCCCGGCGTGCTACGAGGTCAGTGCGCAGGTGCGCGATGAGGTGGCCGACAGCGTGCCGGAGGCCGCGGCACTCACCCGCACGGGCACGCCGGCGGTCGACGTACGCGCGGGCGTCCTCGCCCAATTGCGCCGGCACGGTGTCATCGGCGAGCTCATCGGCGGCTGCACCTTCGAAGATCCCGTCCTCTACTCCTATCGGCGCGAGTCCACGACCGGGCGCCAGGCCGGGGTCATCGTCCTGCGCGAGGACGAGCCGTGACCGATCCGCGCGCGGACGAGCTCGCTGACCGATTGGCCCAGGTCCGCGCCAGGGTCGATGCCGCGTGCGCGTCTGCGGGCCGCGACCGGGACAGCGTGACGTTGATCGTCGTGAGCAAGACCTGGCCCGCTGACGACGTACGCCGACTGGCGGCGCTCGGCGTACGCGACTTCGGCGAGAACCGCGATCAGGAGGCCGCGCCCAAGGCGGCCGCCACCAGCGACCTCGACCTGACCTGGCACTTCGTCGGCCAGCTGCAGACCAACAAGGCGGCATCCGTCGCCCAGTACGCCGACCTGGTGCACTCCGTGGACAGGGAGTCGCTCGTGGCGGCGCTCGAGCGAGGCGCGGCGAAGGCCGGCCGTGTGCTGCCGTGCCTGATCGAGGTGGATCTCACCGATGGGGCCACGGGTCGCGGGGGAGCCGACCCCGCGGATGTCGCGCGCCTGGCGGACCTCATCGCCTCCTGCGACCACCTGACCCTGGGCGGGGTCATGGGCGTGGCACCGCTGGCCGAGGATCCGGCCGATCAGCGCGCGGTCTCGGCACGGGCCTTCGAGCGCTTGGCCACCATCGCCGAGGGCCTGCGCCAGGAGCACCCCGATGCCACCGTGATCTCCGCCGGCATGTCCGAGGATCTCGAGGAAGCCGTGAGTGCGGGCGCGACACACCTGCGCGTGGGGAGCGCGGTCCTCGGGACCAGGCCTCCCCTCGGCTAACTTAGGGGGACGCCGCCGCGACCACGGAGGGCGAGAAGGGGAGTGCCATGGCGGGCGCGATGCGCAAGATGGCCGTCTACCTCGGGCTCGTGGAGGACGACCAGGATCGCCGCGAGGCGTACTTCGAGGAAGACGAGTGGGAGTACGACGACGAGCCTGCTCCCGCGCGTCGCTCGCGTTCGTCGGAGCGATCGAGCGAGCGCGCGACGCGGCAGTCGGATCGCCCTGAGCCTCGGACAGTGACGGTCGTCGATCCTCGCGAGCCCCGTCGTCTCTATCGCGACGAGACGAGCAACGTCTCGCCCATGCCCAGCCCGGGCGCTCGTCCGGCTCCTGCCCCGGCCGTCGACCTGCATCGCATCACCACGATCCACCCGCACACCTACAACGACGCCCGGCGCATCGGCGAGGAGTACCGCGAGGGCGTCCCGGTGATCATGAACCTCACGGAGATGGACGACGTCGACGCCAAGCGCATTGTCGACTTCGCCGCCGGACTCGTCTTCGGCCTGCACGGCACGATCGAGCGCGTCACCAACAAGGTGTTCCTGCTCTCCCCGGTCAACGTGGAGGTGGGGGCCGAGGCGCGCGCCCAACTCGCGCAGACCGGTTTCTTCAACCAGAGTTGATACGCGGGTGCGTGTCAGTCGAGAGGGGATAGGTCGGTGGCGTTGGTCGGGCAGGTGCTCGCCACCTTCCTCTGGCTCTACTGGCTGGTCCTCATCGGCCGGCTCATCTTGGACTTCGTCCAGATCTTCGCGCGGTCATGGCAGCCGCGCGGGCCACTGCTGGTCATCGCCGAGGCGATCTACACCGTCACAGACCCGCCCCTGCGCCTCCTCCGCCGCGTCATCCCGCCCCTTCGACTCGGGGGAGTCCAGTTCGACCTGGCCTTCCTCATCCTCATCATCGCCGTACAGATCCTCATCAACGTCGCCCTCGCCCTGTAGCGCGCGCATCCCCTTGGAGGCATCGTGACCCTCACCCCGCAGCTGGTCCACGACAAGCAGTTCAACACCGTGAAGATGCGCACGGGCTACGACATGGACGAGGTCGATGCCTTCCTCGACGAGGTGGAGTCCGCCCTCGGCAGCCTCATGGTCGAGAACGACGACCTGCGCGCCCAGCTCGCGCAGAAGCCCGCCGCTCCGGTCACCTCCGCCGACGCGGAGAAGAAGCTGACCGAGGCGCAGAGCAAGGCGACCGAGGCGGAGAAGAAGCTCGCCGACGCCCAGGCGAAACTCGCCGAGGCCGACAAGAAGGCGGCGGAGGCCGACAGGAAGCTCACCGAGGCGACCGAGCGCGAGAAGGCCGCCGAGACCAAGCTCACCGAGGCTCGGCGGATGGCGACCGCCAACACCGTGGCCCCGGCCGCCGCTGCCCCCGCACCGGCAGCGCCCGCGCCGGCAGCCGCGGCGGCTGCAGCCGCCATGGCCGCTCCCGCCGCGGCCGCTGCTCCCGCGCCCTCGGGCGAGGACGTCCCGGCGCGCGCCTTCGCCATGCTCGAGGCCGCGCAGCGCACGGCCGACGAGACCGTGACGTCGGCCAAGACCGAGGCCGATGCGATCTTGGCCAAGGCGCGCGAGGAGGCGTCGAAGGTCACCGGCAAGCTCGATGAGCAGCGGGCGTCGCTGGAGGCGAAGGTCAACGACCTGCGCAACTTCGAGCGCTCCTACCGCACCAAGCTGCGCGACACCATCTCCGGCCAGCTCGCCGAGCTCGACAAGGTCGCGTCCGTCGAGCCCGCGGGGCCCGGCTCCTAGTCGCTGGCCGGCGTGGCTTCGTCTTCGTTCCCCCGTAGCGGCCGCACGCTGCGCGTGCGCACGTCCCAGCGCACGGCGATGACCCTCAGCACGATGACCGACCCCAGGCATGCCAGGGCGGCGAGTCCACCGCTGAACTGGTCGAGCAGGACGTAGACCGTCGCGCCGACGAGGGCGAGGAGGGCGTAGGGCTGACTGGGCAGCAGGATCTGCGGTGTCTCGCCTCGCAGCAGTGACACCACCGCGCCACCGGTGACCGCGGCAAGGAAGCCCACCGTGATGGCTCCGATGTCCGGCAGCCCGAACTCGATGGCGAGCTGGGCGGCGATCACGGCGTACAGGCCGAGGGCGAGGGCGTCGAGAAGGATGAAGGTCCAACTCCCCACCTTGATCCACCGCCCGACGACCAGCACCGTGGCGACGGCGGCAAGGACGGTGACGATGTACCACGGGGACCTCAGGGCGAGCGGCGGCAGGTTGCCGAGGAGGACATCGCGGGTGATGCCGCCACCCAGTCCCAGGACGAACGCGAAGACCGTCACGCCGACGATGTCGTAGCTGACCCGCGAGGGCTGGCGGCCCAGGATCGCGCCGGACAGCGCCGCGACGAAGGTGGTCACGAGCGCGAGCCACAGCGGCGTGTTGGCCGCGATGTTGGGCAGGTCCATCAGGCGCATCGTCAGAGGGTAGGACTCAGGCCTTGCGCAGACTGAACTCCAAGGAGAGTTCGTCGTGCGAGGTGGATGCGGCCGGATCGACCGGGGCCTCGGAGAAGTCCACGGCGAGGACCTCTCCGGCGATCATGTCGTGGTGCTCGCGCAGCGCTGCGGCGACGTCGGCGTCGGCGGCGGCCCAGTGCACGACGATGCGATCGGAGATGTCCAGCCCCGCGGACTTGCGGGCCTCTTGGATGAGGCGCACCGCCTCGCGTGCCGTGCCGAGACGGCGCAGTTCCGGGGTGAGGTGAAGGTCGAGCGCCACCGTCTCGCCGTCTCCGCTGGCGACGGACCAGCCCTCGCGGGGCGTCTCGGTCACGATGACGTCGTCCTCGGCGAGGTCCACCGCGCCGAGTCCGGGCACCTCGACGGTCGCGGAGCCTGCGCGCAGCGCGGCGGCGAGGGCGGCGGCGTCGGCGGCAGCGACCGCGGAGGCCACCTCCTGGGTCTGCTTGCCGAAGCGCTTGCCGAGCGAGCGGAAGTTGGCCTTGGCGCTGACGTCGACCAGGTCACCCTGACCGGCAGCCAGGCTCGCCACGTCGATGACGTTGAGCTCGCTCGCGACCTCGGCCACGAGTGCGTCGGGCAGCGATCCCCAGCCCGGCGCGGAGACCAGCGCGCGCGCGAGCGGCTGGCGCGTGCGCACGCTCGACGATGCGCGCGCCGCGCGGCCGAGCTCGACGATGCGCCGGACGAGGGCCACCTGGGAGGCGAGCTCGTCGTCGATGACTCCTGCGTCGGCAGCGGGCCATGAGGCCAGATGGACGCTCGGCGGGGCATCGGGGTCCACCGGGCGCACCATGTCCTGCCAGACGCGCTCGGTGACGAAGGGGGTGAAGGGCGCCATGACGAGAGTGACCGTGCGCAGTGCCTCGTCGAGGGTGGCGAGAGCCGAGGGATCGCCGTCCCAGAAGCGGCGGCGCGTGCGGCGGACGTACCAGTTGGACAGGTCGTCGACGAAGGCCGCGATGAGCCGGCCGGCGCGCTGGGTGTCGAAGGACTCCAGGGCGGCATCGACATCACGGGCCAGCCGGTGCGCCTCGCTGAGCACCCAGCGGTCGAGCGCCGGTCGGTCGGCGACGGGGGGTGCCCCGTCGGCTGGCGTCCAGCCTGCGGCCCGTGCGTAGAGGGAGAGGAAGGCGGCGGTGTTCCAGTAGGTGAGCAGGACCTTGCGGACGACCTCCTGGATGGCGGCATGGCCCACCCGTCGTGCCTGCCAGGGCGATCCCGAGGCGAGCATGAACCAGCGCACAGCATCGGCGCCGTGCTCGTCCATGAGCGGGATGGGCTCGAGGACGTTGCCGAGGTGCTTGCTCATCTTGCGGCCGTCCTCGTCGAGGATGTGCCCGAGGCAGACGACGTTCTTGTACGACGACTGGTCGAAGACGAGCGTGCCGACGGCCATGAGCGTGTAGAACCACCCGCGCGTCTGGTCGATCGCCTCGCAGATGTAGTCAGCCGGGTACCTCTCGGCGAACTGCTCGTGCCCGCGGTGGGGGTAGCCGAACTGCGCGAAGCTCATGGCGCCGGAGTCGTACCAGCAGTCGATGACCTCGGGCACGCGCGTGGCCGTCTCCCCGCACTCGGGGCACGGGAAGGTGATCTCGTCGACGAAGGGCCGGTGCGGGTCGAGGTCGGACAGGTCTTGGCCGCTGAGCTCGCCGAGCTCAGCGCGCGAGGAGACCGCGGTCAGGTGGTCGTTGCTGCAGCGCCAGATCGGCAGGGGAGTGCCCCAGTAGCGGTTGCGCGACAGGGCCCAGTCGACGTTGTTGTTGAGCCAGTCGCCGTAGCGGCCCCACTTGATCGTCGCGGGATACCAATTGGTCTGCTCGTTCTCGCGGAGGAGGGCGTCCTTGATCGCCGTGGTCTTGATGTACCACGACGGCTGCGCGTAGTAGATGAGCGGCGTGTGGCAGCGCCAGCAGTGCGGGTAGGCGTGCTCGTAGCCGACGTGCTTGGCCAGCAGCCCGCGCTCGCGCAGGTCATCGACGAGAGCGTCGTCGGCCTTCTTGAAGAACATCCCCCCGACGAGCGGGAGCTCCGCCTCGAAGGTGCCGTCGGGCCGGACGGGGTTGACGACCGGTAGGCCGTAGGCGCGGCAGGTGATGAGATCGTCGGCGCCGAAGGCGGGCGCCTGGTGGACCAGGCCCGAGCCGTCGTCCGTGGTGACGTAGTCCGCGAGTACGACGTAGTGGGCGTCGGGGATCTCCACCATGTCGAACGGGCGCTGGTAGGGGGTGCGCTCCAGGTCGCGGCCGGTGCAGCGCTCGAGCACCTCGTATCCCTCGCCCAGCGTGGCGTCCGCCAGCGCCTCGGCCACCACGAGGATCTCGCCGGATGCCGTGCGCGCGACGACGTAGTCGGCGTCGGGATTGACGGCGACCGCGGTGTTGGAGACGAGGGTCCAGGGGGTGGTCGTCCACACGAGGAGGGCCGCATCAGGATGACGCTCCTTCAGCGGGCCGCCGGTGACGGGGAAGCGGACGTAGACCGAGGGGTCGACGACGGTCTCGTAGCCCTGGGCGAGCTCGTGGTCCGACAGCCCGGTGCCGCAGCGGGGGCAGTAGGGCGTGACGCGGTGGTCTTGGACCAGCAGGCCCTTCTTGAAGATCTCCGCCAGCGACCACCACACGCTCTCGATGTAGTGCGTGTCCATGGTCCAGTAGGCGTCGTCCATGTCGACCCAGAAGCCCATGCGGCGCGTCATCGCATCGAACTCGTCGACGTGGCGCAGCACGGACTCGCGGCAGCGGGCGTTGAACTCGGCGATGCCGTAGTCCTCGATGTCCTTCTTGCCGGTGAAGCCGAGCTCCTTCTCCACGGCGAGCTCGACCGGCAGCCCATGGCAGTCCCAGCCGGCCTTGCGCGGGACGTGGTAGCCCTTCATCGTGCGGTAGCGCGGGAAGATGTCCTTGAAGACGCGGGCCTCGATGTGGTGGGTGCCGGGCGTGCCGTTGGCGGTGGGCGGGCCCTCGTTGAACACCCACAGGGGTCGTCCCTCGGACTGGGCCAGGCTCGCGTGGAAGACGTCGTCAGCAGCCCACAGGTCGAGGACCTCTCGCTCCATGGCCGGCAGGTCCACGTGCGCCGGCACCTGGCGGTACATGGGCCAACCTCCGGTCGTGGGAACGAAGGGCAAGCCTAGCCGTGGGCGAGAATGAGCGCGTGACCTGGCCGATTCGCGCGGTGATGCTGGACTTCCACGCGACGCTCGTCGATCAGGTGCTCCGGCTCGTGGGCTGACGCTCCGGCTGACAGACTCCGGTCAGGAGGTGGGCGCCTCCGAGGAAGGCGGGGACATGGACTTCGCGCTCGACGCCACGACGCAGGCCTATCGCGAGCGCCTGACGGCGTTCATGGACGCCCATGTCTATCCGCAGGAGCGCGCCTACTTCGAGCAGGTCGATGCGCTGAGCGACCGCTGGGCATGGAGCCGCGTGCCCCTCCTGCTCGACCTGCAGGCGAAGGCCCGCGAGGCAGGGCTGTGGAATCTGTTCCTCCCCGGGCGGCCGGACAGCGGCGGCTCTGCCGACGCGCCCGGCCCATACGGTGCGGGGCTCACCAACCTCCAGTACGCCCCGCTGGCCGAGATCATGGGCCGCAGCCCGGCGCTCGCACCCCCGACCTTCAACTGTGCCGCGCCGGACACGGGCAACATGGAGGTGCTCGTCCTCGCGGGCAACGATGAGCAGAAGCGCCGCTGGCTGGATCCGCTGCTCGCCGGCGAGATTCGCTCGGCATTCGCCATGACGGAGCCTGACGTGGCCTCGTCGGATGCCACCAATATCTCGACGTCGATCGTGCGCGACGGCGACGACTACGTCATCAACGGCCGCAAGTGGTGGATCACCGGGGCCATGAACCCCGACTGCGCGATCTTCATCGTCATGGGCAAGACGGATCCCAGCGCGGAGCGCCATCGCCAGCAGTCGATGATCCTGGTGCCGCGCGACACCCCGGGTGTCGAGATCGTCCGCGCCATGGAGGTCTTCGGCTACGACGATCGGGATCACGGCGGTCACGCGGAGATGCGCTTCACCGACGTACGCGTGCCGGCGGCCAACCTGCTCGCAGGAGAGGGCGACGGCTTCGCCATCGCCCAGGGCCGCCTCGGCCCCGGGCGGATCCATCACTGCATGCGGTCCATCGGCATGGCCGAGCGCGCGATCGAGTTGATGTGCGAGCGGGTGGAGGGCCGCGTCGCCTTCGGCCGCCCCCTTGCCGACCAGGGGGTGATCCGCGAGTGGATCGCGCGCTCGCGCATCGAGGTCGAGCAGCTCCGCTTGCTCACGCTCAAGGCCGCGTGGCTCATGGACACCGTGGGCGTGCGCGGTGCCCACACCGAGATCCAGGCCATCAAGGTGGCCGCGCCCCTCACCGTCCAGACGATCCTGGACCGGGCGATCCAGGCCTTCGGCGGCATGGGCGTCTCGCAGGACACGCCCCTCGCCGCGATGCTCGCCGGCGTGCGCACGCTGCGGCTGGCGGACGGCCCCGACGAGGTGCACCTCGCCGCGCTCGGCAAGCACGAGGTCAAGCGGCAGCGCGAGCGGCGCGGTCAGGCGGGGTAGACGTCGAGTTCGCTCGCCTTGGCGCTCAGCCACACGCGCGTGCCCTCGTGGAGTCCGAGGTCTGACACGGCGCCGGGGGTGATGACGGCGGCCACCGAGAATTGCCCCTCGGTCTCGACGCGGACCAGGTCTCCGCGGGCTTCGAGTGCGGTCACGGTCGCCTCCCACACATTGCGCGCGCTGCCCTCCGGATGGGTGCGATGCACGGAGATGGCCTCGGGTCGCACCGCGACGATGACGGGCCCGCTCACGTCCTGATCCGCGATGCGGATGCTGCCGCCGCCGTCGAGGCGCACGGTGCCCTCGGATGCGCTGCCCCTGAGCATGTTGACGCCGACGAGCTGGGCGACGTACGCCGACGCCGGGCGCCGGGCGACGTCGCCAGGAGTGCCCGACTGGACGAGTCGACCCTCCTCGAGCACGACCACGCTGTCGGCGAGCACCATCGCATCGAGCGGATCATGCGTGACGAGGACGACGGTCCCGGAGAAGTCCTCGAGGTGACGCCGGAGCAGCGAGCGCACGGATGACCTGGTCCCGGCATCGAGGGCCGCGAGCGGCTCATCGAGCAGGAGCAGGTCCGGCTCGGTGACGAGCGCGCGCGCGAGGGCGACGCGCTGAGCCTGTCCTCCGGAGAGCTGGCGGGGCTTGCGATCCGCGAGGTCAGACAGGTCGAGCCGATCCAGCCAGTCGCGCGCTGACGCCTCCGCGTCGCGTCGAGACGACCCGCGCGAGCGCGGCCCGAAGGCGACGTTGTCGAGCACGCTCATGTGCGGGAAGAGCAGGTAGTCCTGGAAGACGTATCCGACCGAGCGCGCCTCGGGAGGCAGGTCGATGCCGCGTGAGGTGTCCTGGACCACCTCGCCGGAGATCTCCACGACCCCCTCCTCGGGCTGCTCCAGGCCCGCGAGGCAGCGCAGTGTCGTGGACTTGCCGGACCCATTGGGGCCGAGCAGGGCGAGGGTCTGCCCATCCCGGGCGTGCAGGGCGATGTCGAGGACAAAGGCATCGCGCTGCAGCCTGATCTGCGAGGCCAGGCTCATGAGTTGCCCCCGCGCAGGTAGCGATCGCGCAACAGGAGCAGGACGGCCAGGGAGGCGATGAGGAGGACGAGGCTGAGCGCGATGGCGGCATCGCGGTCGGTGTCCAGTGCGGAGTAGACGGCCAGGGGCAGCGTCTGCGTCACTCCCGGGAGGTTGCCCGCGAAGGTGATGGTCGCACCGAACTCGCCGAGCGCGCGGGCCCAGGCGAGGATCGTCCCGGCGAGCAGCGCAGGTCCGATGAGGGGCAGCGTCACGCGTCGCAGCACGGTCCAGCGCCGGGCACCGAGCGTGGCCGCGGCTTCCTCGAACCGAGGATCGGCCGAGCGCAGGGCGCCCTCGACGGTGATGACGAGGAAGGGCATCGCCACGAAGGCCTCCGCCATGATCACGGCCGCCGTGCTGAAGGGCAGCTGCACCCCGAACCAGTCGTAGAGGTACTGCCCGACGAGGCCTCGACGCCCGAAGGCCAGCAGCAGCGCGACGCCGCCGACCACGGGGGGCAGGACCAGGGGCAGCGTCACGAGCGCGCGGATGAGGGTGCGTCCGGGGACGGCGGAGCGGGCGAGGACCCAGGCCAGCGGTACGCCGACGACGACAGCGATCGCGGTCGCGGCGAGCGACGTGATGACCGACAGGCGCAGGGCCTCCAGGGCGACCGGTGAGGCGAGGAGCTCCGGCAGGCGCGCCCACGGAGTCGCGAGCAGGACGCCGGCGAGCGGGATCGCGAGGAAGGCCACGCCCGCGGCGGCGAGGATCCCGACGGGCAGGGGAGTGGCCGTGCGCGCGGTCATGAGGGCGGCTCGAAGCCCGCGGCCGCGAGCGCAGCCTGCGCCTCGGGCCCGGTGAGGTAGGCGATGAAGGCGCGCGCTGCTTCCGCGTGCGGCGTCGCCACCACGACGGCTGCCTGGTAGCCGGTGGTGACGTTGGCCTCGGGCGCGATGGCGACGGACGCGACGTCCGCACGGCCCAGGACGTCGGTGACGTAGACGATGCCCGCGTCGACCTCGTCCGCGGCGACCTTGCCCAGGACGGAGCGGACGTCCGGCTCGAAGCTCACCGGCGAGACCGTGAGCGCGTTGAGCTCGAGGAGCCTCGCGGTGGCGACTCCGCAGGGCACCTGCTCCTGGCACACCACCACGCTCACCCGCTCCAGGTCCGCGAGTCCTGTGACCTGGCCCGGGTTGCCAGGGGGTACGGCGATCGCGAGGGAGTTGGTGGCGAAGCCGGACACGTCACTCGCCAGCTGCTCGGCAACGAGAGGCTCCATCACTGTCGCGCCGGCGGAGGCGAAGGCGTCGATGGGGGCCCCGCCGCGGATCTGCTCGGCGATCGCACTGCTCCCCGCGAAGGAGAAGGTCACCTCGATGCCGGAGGACCGGGTGAAGCCCTCGCCCACCGTCTCGAAGACGTCGGCGAGCGAGGCTGCGGCAGCGACGGTGATCACGCTCGTCGCCGCGTCGCCCGCAGGCGCCGACGGCGAGCAGGCAGCGGCGACGAGTGCGAGCGGGGCGATCGCGAGCACGACGCTGCGCCGCGTCATGCGCGGGGCACCTCCACTCCGACATTGGTCGCCTTGACCGTGGCGATCGCCAGCGAGCCGGGCTCGAGGCCGAGCTCGTCCACCGCCTCGGCACTGAGCAGCGACACGAGCCGGTGGGGACCGGCCTGGATCTCGACCTGCGCCATGACGGTGTCCTTGACGACGCGCGTGACGATGCCCGCGAATCGATTGCGTGCCGACCGCCCCACGATGGGAGCGCTCTCGGCATTGACCTGCGACGGTGCCGTCTCCCGCAGGAGCCGGGCCACCTCCGCTCCCTCGATCACCTGCCGACCCGAGGCGTCGGCAGTCGCCTCGACCCGCCCGGCGTCGATCCAGCGCCGGAGGGTGTCGTCGCTCACGCCGAGATAGGCGGCGGCCTCAGAGATCCTCAGCTGCGTCATGTGGGGGACTGTAGTGCCGCATCTGCGGCCGAACAACCCGATTTGGGCCGTGGATGAGGGTTGTATGCCGGATTGACCATCGGCGCGCGAGTCGGTGGTTGCCCCGGAGGCTGCCGGGGCCTAGCCTCGGGTGCTCAGCGATCCGCCGGCCCCTCGGCGGGTCGTTCGCTGTAGGAGGGGGAGGACATGGCTACCGCCAAGAAGGCCGCCCCGGCCAAGAAGGCTGCGCCCGCGAAGAAGGC
>CAZICY010000029.1:0-21160 GCA_964537955.1 uncultured Actinomyces sp.
GGCGTAGGCGAGCTCGATGGCTCGGGGCAGACCTGGTCCGCGTAGGCGTCGATGGCGTCCCCGCCGTCGGCGAACGCCGGATCCGAGAAGGCGGTCGTGAGCTCACCGAGCAGGCCCGTCATCTGCGGGGAGTCGGCTGCGGACTGCTTGACCTGCAGCGCGACCGCGCGCGATGCGCCGAGGAAGCCCTCGCCCGCGGCAGGGATGCCCGGCAGCGCCCCCTCGAGCTGGTCGAGGGAGTAGGAGATGGCGTCCGCAGCGGCGACCGCCGACATGGCGTCCCCTGCCTCCAGGCTCGTGGCGAGGTCGGCGAGCGCGACGGAGTAGTCGTCCATCGCGGCGCGCGTCAGCGCGCAGTCGATGGTCGGGGACGGCGATGCGGAGGACGTCGCATCCTCGGGCGAGGAGCATCCGGCGATCGCGACGAGGCCGGCCGCTGCGACGAGCACGCTGCCGCGCATCCCGAGTCTGTGCACGACCCCAGGCTAGGCGACGCAGGGCCGCCGGCTGGCGCTCGCCCCGCGTGCCAGGACAATGGGCCCATGACTGACGTCGACTCCCTCTATGACCTCGCCTTCACGGACAACCAGGGCAGGCAGGTCGCGCTCTCGGACTTCGCGGGCAAGCCCGTGCTGGTGGTCAACACCGCCAGCAAGTGCGGCTTCACCCCCCAGTACGACGACCTGCAGAAGCTCCACGAGGAGCTCGGCCCCCAGGGCCTGGTCGTGCTCGGCTTCCCCTGCGACCAGTTCGCGCATCAAGAGCCCGGGGACGACGAGCAGATCGAGGAGTTCTGCCGGGTCAACTACGGCGTCACCTTCCCGCTGTCGACCAAGGTGGACGTCAACGGCAAGGGCACCCACCCGGTCTTCGCCTTCCTCAAGAGCCGCGCCGGTGGGCTCCTCGGATCGTCGATCAAGTGGAACTTCACGAAGTTCCTCGTCGCCCCGGACGGCCGGACGGTGACGCGCTACGCCCCCAAGACCAAGCCCACCGAGATCGTCGCCGACATCACGCCGCTGCTGCCGGGCGACGCTGCCGCGGCGGACTAGGCGAGCGCGAGCGAGACCGGCAGCGCGGTGACGGCCGCGTTGCCGCTCAGCGGGTCGAAGCGCGTGTCCTCGGTGATGTCGTTGACGCTGCTTCCCGCCAGGGATGCCGCGTGCGTCCAGCCGACGCCGTCGCGCGAGGCATGACCCCACCCATGCGGCATGCACACCACGCCCGGCATGACCGAGGCGCTCACCTCCACGTCGGCCTCGAGACTGCCTGCCGCGGTGGAGACGCTGACGCGCGAGCCGTCGACCAGGCCCCGGGCGGCTGCGTCGTCGGGGTGCACCAGCACCCTGCAGCGGTTGCTCCCCCGGGTGAGCCGCTCGAAGTTGTGCATCCATGAGTTGTTGCTGCGCAGGTGGCGGCGGCCGATGAGCAGCAGGTCGCGCCCGTCCTCCGCAGCAGCGCCGTCACTCAGGGCCGCGATGACCCGCGGCCAGTCGCCCACGACGACGGGGTGGTCGAGCCGGATGCGCTTGCCCGGGGTCATGAGGCGACGCGGGAGCACCGGATGCAGGGCGCCGAGATCCAGCCCGTGCGGGTGCTGACGCACCTTGCGCAGGGTGAGCCGACGGCCATGCCGCAGGCCCCAGGGCCCTGCGCGCAGGGCGGCGTCCACGAATCGGCGTGGCAGGAACGTGCGGCGAGCGGCATCCAGTGCGCGTGCGCGGCGCTTGCCCATGGTGGCCGCCTGGATGCGCCAGAGCAGTTCGCGCAGGATGTCGGCGTCGGTGCGCGTGTCCGGCTCGGGCTCGATCACGCGCTCGCCCCAGCGGACGTGATTGCGCACGCTGACGGCGGGGAACACGAGGTCGAACTCCTCGCGTTCGAGTGCCGTGATCGGAGGGAGGATCACGTCGGCGTGCCGCGTCGACTCGTTGACGTAGTAGTCGATGGCGACGCAGAACTCGAGCGAGGCCAGGGCCTCATCGACGCGCCTGCCCTGGGGCACGGTGAGGACGGGATTGCCGGCGACCAGCACCATCGCGCGGATCTGCCCCTCGCCCGGGGTGAGGATCTCGTCGGCGAGGGTGCTCGAGGGGAACTCCGCTGCCACCTCGGGGATCCCGCGCACCCGTGACCGCCAGCGGTCGTAGCCGGGCAGGTCGGTCGTGAGCGCCCCGATGCGCGGCAGGTCGAAGGCGGGCTCGGCGAGCATCCAGCCACCGACCTCGTCGAGCCTGCCGGTGAGGATGTTGAGGACGTGGACGAGCCAGTACGCCGTCGTGCCGAACTCCGTCTGGCACACCCCGAGTCGCGCGTAGACCGCTCCCCTGCGCGCCGACGCGACCTCGCGAGCCAGGCGGCGGATCGTCTCCGCGGGCACGCCGGTGCGCGCCTCGGCGTCCTCGGGCGTCACCTGACGCACCATGTCGGCCACGACATCGAGCCCGTCGACGTACGCCTCCGCGCGCCCGGGCCGGGTCAGTCCCTCCGTCACGATCACGTGCGCCATGGCCGCCAGCAGGAACACATCGGTGCCTGGGCGGACGAAGACGTGCTCGTCGGCGATATCGGCGGTCTCGGTGCGCCGCGGGTCGACGACGACGAGGCGTCCGCCGCGCTGCTTGAGCCGCTCCAGGCGCCGCTTGATGTTGGGCGCGGTCATGATCGACCCGTTGGACACCAGCGGGTTGCCGCCGACGACGAGGAGGAAGTCGGTGCGGTCCACGTCGGGGACGGGCAGGAGCAGGGGCGAGCCGAAGAGCAGATGCGAGAGCAGGTGCTGCGGCTGCTGGTCGACGCTCGCCGCGGAGTAGCGGTTGCGCGTGCCGATCGCGGCGAGCAACTGAGGGATGTAGATGATGGGCGCCCAGCCGTGGGTGATGGGGTTGCCGAGATAGAACCCGATGGCATCGCCGCCGCAGCGCTCGCGGACCTCCAGCAGCCGCCGGGCCACAAGGTCGAACGCCTCGTCCCACGACATCTCCACCCAGCTGTCCCCCACGCGACGGACCGGCCTGCGCAGTCGCTGCGGGTCGTGGGTGAGGTCCTGGAGGGCGACCCCCTTCGGGCAGACGTAGCCCTGACTGAAGGGGTCGGCGGCATCACCGCGGATGTCGACGACGCGGTTGGCCTCGACGGTGATCTCCAACCCGCAGGACGCCTCGCAGAGGTTGCACGATCGGTAGTGGACCGACATACGCCTCCTTCGCGCCCCTGCGGTTGCCTGAGCCTAGGTCTGGCCCGGCGGGTCGGCCAAGCCGCCCCTGTCGGGCTCCCCGCCCGGCCTGCACGCGGGTAGCGTCCACCCATGACCGCACGTGACTTCCGCCTCGGGCGCACCCGCGGAATGGCCACGGCCCTCACTGCCGCGACGATCGCCGTCGGCGTGATCATCGCCCTGCGCGGCTTCCGCGGATCCCCGCCCGCGATCATCCTCGGCGCGGTCCTCATCGTCGTCGGCGTCCTCGCCTACGCGCGCGCCCTGCGCCCCTGGCTCCTCGACGAGCAGGGACTGTCCCTGGCCAGCAATAGGCGACTGCTGTGGTCGGACGTCCAACGCATCCAGGTCATCGCGACGACCCCCAAGGGGGCCGGCAAGGGCATGCCCCGGGTCGAGGTGCTCATCCGCACCCGTGATCGCAAGGCCACGCTGGTGCTGATGTCACGCACGGATGCGGCGAAGGTTGCGGCCCTGCTGACCGAGCGCCTCCCCGCGGACGTCGAGGGCCGCGAGACCCTGCGACTCATCACCAATGCATGGGCGCACGTCGAGTGACGCCCACTCGCGCGCGCATCGGGCTCGCCGGCTGGAGCGAGGCGGTGAGCAAGCATCGCGCCTACTTCCCCGGCACCGGCAGCGGGCTGACCCGCTATGCCGAGACCTTCGACATGGTCGAGGTCAATGCGTCGTTCTATCGCGCGGTCCGCGCGGAGACCTTCGCGTCGTGGGCCGACCAGACGCCCGAGGACTTCCGCTTCAGCGTCAAGATCAACCGCGCGGTCACCCACGCGGCACGCCTGTCCGCCAACGCCAAGCTCGAGCAGGCCCTCGAGCCGATGATGAGCCTGGGCGCCAAGCTCGCCGCCGTCCTCATCCAGCTGCCGCCGACCCTGGCCAGCGCTCCCGAGCGCGATGCGGCCTTCCTCGCTCGGCTGCGCGGGATCTACGCCGGCATGGTGGCGTGGGAGCCGCGCCATCCCTCCTGGGACGACCCCGAGCCCGAGGCCCTGCTGGCCGACAGCGGGATCACCCGGGTGCGCACCGAGATCCCCGAGCCTGGAGCCGCCCACGCGGCCGGCGGGGCCTATGTCCGGCTCCACGGCACCCCGCGGCGCTACTACAGCGCGTACTCCTCCGCTGACCTCGTCGCGCTTGCCGCCTGGCTCGACACTGCGCCCTCGCCGAGGATCGCGATCTTCGACAACACCGCCAGCTCGGCGGGCGTGCGCAACGCTCTCGAATTGACCGAGTTGATGGGCTAGGCGCTGCGCGCGCGCCATGCCTCGCGCGCCCAGGTCCAGGCACCGGTGCACCACAGCGCCCACACCACGAGGACCGGCTGGAAGAGCAGGCGCACGGCGCGCGCCGCATCGGAGTCCAGGCCGAAGGCATCTCGACCCTCGAGGTACTGCCAGACATTGCCCGGGAAGATGACGACGAAGAACGCCGCGACGATCCAGCCGACGACGGGATAGTGGCCGCGCGCCAGGATGAGCGCGAGGCCGAGAGCGATCTCGACCACGCCCGACGCGTAGACGACGAACTCCGGCGCGGGCATCCACGGCGGCACCTGCGCGGTGAATTCGTCCGTCGAGATGAAGTGCCCGACACCGGCGGCGATCAGGAAGACCGCGAGGACAAGGCGCGCCAGCGTGGAGATCACGCGCTGATCGTCGCGTGTCCGAGTCGTTCCCGCCACGGCGGGGCTCCATCGGGCTACATTCGTCCCGATGGACTGGGTCAAGTCCCTTGGCATCGCGGTGCTCCTGCTGGCGTCCTTCACCGCGGGGATCTGGCTCGCCATCGTGCGCCCCGGCCCGTTGCTGCCGTGGGAGTCCGTGCCCGCCGCGGCCGAGGCGTCGTCCGCGACCGCGTCCGCCTCAGCAGAGCCGTCTGCCTCCATGCGCACGCCGTACGCCGGAGACGTGCTCGCCTTCGGCGACTACGTGCTCGTCAGCGCCAAGCCGTGCCTGCGCAAGCTCGGCTACACGATCGACGCGACCACCGATCGTCGCGTGACCTCCGCTACTAACGACCTGCGCGCTCGAGGCGACGACATTCCCGGTGGTGTCCTGGTGCACCTGGGAGCCAACGGCGGTGCGACGCCTGCCGACCTCGACGCCATCATGGGGATCCTCGGACCCGACCGGACGGTCGTGTGGACCACGATCCAGATCCCCGACGATCCCGAGCGCTACACCTTCGAGAAGGACACCAACGCGGCCATCGCCGGCCTGGCCGAGGCCTACCCCAATGTGCGCGTCTTCAGCTGGAACGCCATGTCCCCCACCAACCCGGACTGGCTCAATGCTGACGGCAGCATGACCAAGGCGGGCTGCAAGGCCTTCGCGGACTTCGCGGACCGCGTGATGCGGGGCTGATCGGGGCGGCTACTCCGAGGAGCGCACGATCCAGACCTTGCGCAGCGGCTCGGTGACCACCCAGGTGGTCACGTCATCGGGGTGGAGCACGCCGACGACCCCGGGCGCGAGGTCGATGGTCCGGCCGTGCTGGTCGGTGACGGTGCCCCGGCCCTCGATGACCACGAAGATCTCGTCGTCGAAGGAATCGGTCGACGTGCCGGCCGAGTGCTCCCACACACCCACCTCGAAGCCAGCGTCGGACCACACCTCGGCGATGGCCGTGCGCACCCCGGGGGTCACGGACTTCTCCGAGGGAAGATCCGACCACTCGGTGGCGATGTCACGGGCCTGGAAGGAATTGATCATGCGCCCACTGTAGGGGCATCTATCCTGGGGGAGACCAGGGAGGGACATGCCCGAGCTCTCGACGCCCGACGCCCCCATCGACGACGTGTTTGCCTTCTGCAACCACCTCGCGTGGCAGGCCGGCGGGCCCGTGCTCATGTACGACAGTGCATGGGGGGTGGTCGCCTACTCGACCTTGAACCAGGCGATCGACGAGGTGCGCCGATCCATCATCCTGCGTCGCGTCATCCCCACGGACCCGAGCGTGTCCGCCTTCCGCCAGTTCTCCGAGGATCATTTCCAGGCAGGGACGCCCTCCTTCGACATCCCTGACACGCCGGGGGTCCAGACGCGGCGCGTCGTGGCGACGATTCGCCTGCTCGGCGTCCACGTCGGGTCGCTGTGGATCGCCGAGTCCGCGGGTCCGCTCCACCCGGATGTCGTGGACATCGCCGAGCACGCGGCGAAGGAAGCGAGCCTGTACTTCCAGCTCCGCGACGATCAGCGTCGCCGCGAGGCCGATCGCTTCGCGCGCATGCTCCTCGAAGGCAATCAGGACGAGGTCCTGCTCGGCCAGTACCTCGGGATCCCCGCAGCGAGCCGGGTGCGCGTCGTCGCCGTCTGGCACGGCGAGGGCGACCTGGCCCAGGAGGCCCGGGAGGTCGCCCGGGTGATCGCCGAGAGGCAATCGGTCGATCATCTGCGCCTGGAGACCAGCGACCGCATCTACCTCGCGTTCTACGACGGCAGCGGCTCAGGCGAGCATCTCACTCCCGCGGTGCGCGCCTTCTCGCGCGAGATGAGCGCGGCCGACGACCGCCTGCTGGTCGGTGCGGGCCGCAGCACGACGCGGCTGCGCCACGCACCGACGTCCAAGGCCGATGCCGACCGCGTCATCGCCTACCTCCGGCGTACTCCCGGCGAGCGCATCGGCAGCGTCAACACCCTGCGCAGCCAGATCGCGCTCATGCGCCTGGTCGAGATCCTGGAGGGCCAGTTCGAGCCGCTTCCCGATCCGCTGCGCGCGCTCGCGCCGCTCGAGCCCGCGGATCGCGAGGAGGCCATCAAGACCCTGGATGCCTACTTCTCCCACCCGGGCAATGTCACCCAGGCCGCGCGCCAGGTGCACGTGCACCCCAACACCTTCCGCTACCGGCTCGCCAAGGTGGGCGACCTGCTCGGGGTGGACCTCGACGACCGCGACGAGCGGCTCCTGCTCGAGATCGAGCTGCTGCGCCAACGCTACGGCGACTGACCCGCGCCCGGGCATGAGCGCGGCCCCTCACCGGTTCGGGGGGGATCCTGCGAGGGGCCGCGCACCTACCGTAACCCGCAGGGCACGACTAACCGCATTGTCGAATCGGAGAAGTTTGACGTCCGACGCAGTGCAATCTGACCAACCCCGGTCCCCGGTCCGGGGGACCGCCCGCCTCACTCAGTGAGGGCGGTCCGGCCGCGCCACCCCGAGCGCGCGAGCCGGAAGGCCGTCACGAGGAGCAGCAGGGCGAAGAGCCAGGTGAGCAACGTCAGCGGCAGCACCTGGGCGAGCAGCGCCCCGGCGACGCCGCCCACGGCGCCGCCCGCGCCCAGCAGGGCCCCCGCGCGCCAGTCCGTCGCTCCCGTTGACCCCTGGCGCACGGCCCCCACGAGCGCGATGAGCCCCATGACAGCCAGGGAGGTCCCCGCCGCCAGGCGCTGGTCGTAGCCGAACACGGTGACGAGCAGGGGGACGAGCAGGATCCCGCCCCCGATCCCGAACAGCGCCGACAAGATCCCCATCGCCAGGCCGCTGGCGAGGTAGGCCAGGGCCAGGCCCGGGGTGAGCGCGACGACGCCGCCCGATCCCTCGGACCCCGGGGCCGTCACCAGGCGCAGGGCGGCCACCACGAGCAGCCCGGCGAAGGCGACCTGCAGCACCCAGGAGCGGGCCCGGGCGACGATGGCGCTTCCCACGACGGCACCGGCCAGGCCTCCGACGAGGACTGCTGCGGCCGCCGTCCACACGACGGTGTCGGACCAGGCGTAGGGCACCAGGCCCGCGGTCGCCGCCATGGCGACCATGACGAGCGCGGTCGCCTGCGCGCGCTTTTGCTCCCACCCGCGCACGAGCACGAGATAGGGCACGAGCACGATGCCGCCGCCGACGCCGAAGAGTCCCGAGACGATGCCCGCGCCCGCGCCGACGGTCACGTCGCGCGCGCCTGCCGCCGGCATGGTGAACCTCCCCTGAGCGTCACGAGGGCGTGCGCCGCGGCCGACGATAGCCTGCCCGCGTGGCATCCCCCGCGATCGTCGATCACCTCGTGATCCGCGCGGCCACGCTCGATGCCGGGGCGGCGTACGTCGGCGAGCACCTGGGGATCGGCCTCGTCCCCGGCGGCGCACACCAGGGCATGGGCACGCACAACCTGCTCGCCGGCCTGGACGGGCCCTACCTCGAGGTCATCGCGGTCGACCCTGACGCGCAGCCGCCGGGACGCACCCGATGGTTCGGCCTCGACGACGCACACGTGAGTCCAGGGCTCATCGCCTGGGTCGTGCGCACGCCGACGCCGCCCCCGCACCCGGACCTCGGGCCTGCGCTCTCCCTTGAGCGCGATGACCTCACCTGGCAGGTGACGGTGCGCGACGACGGACGACTGCCCTTCGACGGAGCAGGCCCGATGGCGATCGCCTGGGAGTCGCCCCCGCCCGCTCCCCTCGACAGCGGCGCGCGCCTGATCTCCCTGATCGCGATCCACCCGGAGCCCGCGGACCTGCGCGCCTTCCTCGACGACATCGACCTCGCCGCGCCGGTGAGCGTGCAGTCAGGGAGCTCGCCGCGCCTCATCGCGGCCTTCGACGCGCCCGACGGACCGCGGATCCTCGACAGTGATGGTCAGGGCATCGACGTGATCACCGAGCGACAGGCGGCGATGGACCTCTTCCATCGCACCTGGCGCTACCTCGACCGCGACGTGCGCGCTCCCGAGCACGACGCCGCCATGATCGCCTGCGCGCAGGCGAGCCTGTGGCACTGGCGCCGGGTCGGGGCACCCACCCAGTGGGCGATCGGGGAATGGCAGTGCAGTCGCGTCCACGCCGTCCTCGGCCACGGCGACGAGGCGCTCGCTCACGCCAGGCGGTCACTGGAGATCGCCGAGGCCGACCGGGTGGACGACTTCGTGCCCGCGTCCGCGCACGAGGCACTGTCGCGCGCGTACGCCGTCCTCGGCGACATGGATGCCGCACGCGACGAGCGCAACATCGCCTACCGCATGGCCCTCGAGCTCGACGACGAGGAGCGCGATGTCATCGAGCACGACCTCGGCACGATCCCGATCCCGCTCGCCTGACGCGGCGCGGCGACCCGTCTGGCGTCAGCCGCCCCAGAAGGCCCGGACGCGATCGACATCCTCATCGGCCTGCTCCACGCCCGAGCGCGCCGCGGTCGCGGCCAGCCGGGGATCCATGACGTCCTCGGGCACCTGCGCCCGCGGGACGATCCGCAGGGCCTGCGTGCCCGTCGCCACGAGGTCGTCGAACTCCTGCCGGATGCTCTCGGGCGTCATCGTCCCCCAGGTGAGGCCCGGCTCCGTGCCATCGACGAGCGAGAGCACCAGGGCCCTGCTCGCGCCGGCGACGAGATCCAGGTGCACGCCCGTGCCGGCGACGCCGCCGTCCATGCACTTGCGGTCCTGCACCGGCTGCGGAGCGAAGATGCCCGGCACGGCGCTGCTGGCCGCGGCCGCCCGCGCGACGGGGACGCCCGCGGACCGCGTGACGACGCAGCGCTCGCCGGAGTAAGCGTCCACGCAGGTGATGTGCAGGCGCGAGGACGGCCACTTGCGCATGCGCAGGATGACCCCCAGATTGCGCGCGGTCGTCTCCGGTGCCGGTGTGCGCGCGGCGAGGGCCGCGAAGCCGATGGCGCGCAGCGTGTCGGTGGAGTGGTCGCGCGAGTCGCGGAAGGCGTCGAGCGCGCGCTGGCAGCTGGGCTCGAGCGGTCCACTGGATGCCAGCAGGCCCAGGAGGGCGGGCGCGCGGGTGAGCAGGTCCACGGTCCGGGAGAACCCGGCGAGCTTCTCGCCCGCGAGGATGCTCGCGACGATGGAGCCCGCTGACGTGCCGACGAGGCGATCGGCCGCGCCCAGGCCGACCCCGAGCTCCTCCAGTCGACGCAGGTAGCCGGTCTGCCAGGCGACGAACCACACTCCCCCGCCGCCGAGGACGAGCGCGCGCGAGATCCCGCGTCCGTATCGGGCGTCCATGCTGCGAGGCAGTGCGATGCCGGGCATGCCGGGAGCCTAGACGGGGTGGCCCTAGGGTGCGCCCATGAGCACAGTCATCGAGTACACGATGTTCGTCCAGCCGGCCGCCTTCGACGAGGTGATGGCCGCCTACATCGAGTTCGCCGACGCCTTCGGCGTCGAGAACCCGTCCGAGGACCTCATCCTCGTCACCGGCGATCGCGACGGGGGCGTGATCCGCGGCATCGGGATCTTCGAGTCCGATCTGGAGGCCGAGGTCGCCGTCGACGAGTCGATCTTCGTGCGCTTCCGCGAGAAGGTCGCCCCCCACCTCACGGAGGAGCCGATCCGCGAGGCACTCGACCTCGTGCACATCTTCGTCAAGGACTAGACGGCCTCAGCGCGCCTTGGGCACCCGCGCCGTCGGCGAGACGGCGGACTCGGTGCCGATAGTCGCGACGACGCGGATGGCGAACGCCGTCCTGGGCAGCTTGGCTCGCGCGATCGACGCCGCGCCGCGGTCCCCCGCGACCGTGGCCACCGTCGACCATGCGCCCGCGCGCTGCACCTGCACGGCGAAGGCCTCGGGCGCGGGCGCCCCGACGGGGTAGGCCCAACTCACCTTCAGTGCCTTCGATGACCAGGTGGCCTTGGGCTTGGCGGGCGGTGCCGGCACCACCGGCTCCGGATCGACGGCCACCGTCACCTCGCCGACGGCCACGCGCGCGGTGTCCGGGGAGGTCCCCTGCGCCCACCACGCGCGAATGCTGCCGTCGGGCATGACGACGGCATCGGGGTCGAAGGCGCCCTCGTTCGGCGGACCGGCGTAGAGGGCAGTGGCATCGCCGAAGTCCCACGCGAATCCGTCGTCCGAGGTGCCCGCGTAGAGCTTCTGGACGAATCCGGGTGGCGGTGGCTGAGTCGGTGCGAAGTCGGCGGTGAGCATGAGCCACGAGCCGTCCGGGAGCTGCACGACGGACGGGTCCACCATGTCCTTGGGCGTGAGGATCCCCGGGCGGGCCGTCCACGTGAGGCCGTCGGTGGACGTCGCCATGTAGGTGCCGTGCTCGACATCGCGTCCACCGCGCACGTAGTAGAGGCGGTAGTCGCCCTCACCGGCTCGCACCACGTTGGGCACGCCGCAGCCGAGGTCGCTGAACAGCACATTGGGCTGGGCGGTCCAGGTAACCAGGTTGTTCGAGGTGGCGTACTTCAACTGCTTGCCACTGCATGCCTGACCGGGTCCCGAACTGCCCGGCGACGTGAAGTACATCCGATAGGTGCCGTCGGGAAGGGCGACGACGGAAGGATCGAAGGCCGGCGTGGGAGTGGAGGCCGTGGACACCTGGGTCCACGACGCACCGTCGGTCGACGTGTAGACGCCGATGCGCATTCCCGTGGTGAAGAGGTAGTAGGTGGAGTTGGGGGCGTCGTAGAAGACGTCCGGCGACACGCTGACGACCGACGAGACCGGCCCGGGGGTCAGCGTCACGTCCGTGGGCACGAGGGCGACCGCGGACGGAGCGGCAGCCAGGGGGGCCGCGAGCAGGATGGCCGCGGCGATCATCGGGGGGAAGCGCATGGGCGGAGTGTAGGTCGTGGCACGGCCGCGTCGCCTAGCCTATGCCGGTGAAGACGGGCCGAGTGGTGTTCATCTCGATCCTCGCGCTCCTCGTCGCCTCGGGTGTCCTCGTCGTCGCCACGGTCGCCTCGAGCGTCGCCGACGGCAATGCCCGCCAGGCCGCCCTCGCCCCGTTCTACGAGCCGCCCGAGCCGCTTGCAGCCGAGCCCGGGGCGCTCCTGCGGACCGAGCCCCTGGACTTCGCGGACCCCGTGGAGTCGACCCAGGTCGACGGCGGTACGGCGTACCGCATGCTCTATGTCTCCGCGCGACCCGACGGCACGCCGGCGGCCTCCGGCGCCATGGTCTTCATCCCGGACACTCCCGCGCCGCCGGAGGGGCGCCCCGTGCTCGCATGGGCCCACGGCACGGTCGGCATGGGTGATCCCTGCGCGCCCTCGCGGACGCCGAAGGGCATCAATGACATGGCCGGCTGGCTCGAGCAGGCCCTGGCCCTCGGCTGGGTCGTCGTGGCCACCGACTACGTCGGCCTGGGCACCCCCGGGCCCGAGCTCTATCTCGTCGCGCAGGCCGAGGTCAACGACATCGTCCATTCGGTCCAGGCCGTGCGCGCCTGGGATCTGGCGAACGCCGGCGACCGCTACGCGGTGTACGGCCACTCGCAGGGCGGCCACTCCGCGCTGTGGGCCGGGCACCTCGCGCAGGAGATCGATCCCTCCCTCACCCTCGTCGGAGTCGCCGCCGCCGCACCGGCCGCGATGCTCCCGCAGATCGTGAGCGTGCAGTGGGATACCGCTGCCGGCTGGGCGATCGGGCCGGAGGCTCTCGTGGCGTGGCAGGCGATCGAGCCCTCGCTCCCCGTCGACGGAGTCGTGACGACAGCGGGCAGGGACAACTTCGAGCGGCTCGCCAACGAGTGCATCACGCTCGCGGCACTCGAGGGCCTGGCGCGCAATGACCTCGGGCAGAGCTTCTTCGCCGTCGATCCCGTCACCGCTCCGGGATGGTCGGAGGTGATCGCGGACCAGACCCCACCGCCGCTGCCGGCCGACATGCCGGTCTTCGTCGCCCAGGGCACCGCCGACGAGGTGGTGCTCGCCTGGCCCAATGCCCTCCTGCAGGAGCAGTGGTGCGCCGCCGGATCAAGCCTGTCGATGCTGTGGATGGGCAACGTCGGGCACGTCCCGGCCGCGATCAACGCCGGACCGTCGGCGATCACCTGGATTGCCGACCGCTTCGCGGATCGACCGGTCGTGCGCACCTGCGACGTGCCACCTGCCGTGCCGCCGCGTCCGACGCCCTAGGCGCAGACGGGCGGGGTCACGTGTCGTACCTGTCGTGGACGAGGCAGAACGGGTGCCCTGCCGGGTCGAGGTAGACGCGGAAGGCATCGGGGGACGGCTGGTGTTCGTGCTTGGTGGCCCCGACGGCGAGCACGGCGCGCTCCCCCTCGTCGAGGTCGGGCACCGTGAAGTCCAGGTGCATCTGCTGGGGATGGTCCTGTCCGGGCCACTGGGGTGGGCGATAGTCCTCGACCTGCTGGAACGCGATGGTCGCGCCACCGTCGACTGCGAGCTGGACCCACTCGGGGAAATCCTCGTGCGGCGTGGTCTGCGGCCACCCGGTGATCGCGGAGTAGAAGCGCGCGAGGGCCGGGGCGTCCGGGCAGTCGATCGCGCATAACTGGAAGCGCGCGATCGCCATCACGCCTCCGGCATGGTGAGCGGGCCGGACTTGGCCTGGGGGAAGTAGTCCTGGCCGATGCCGGAGGTGCGCTTGGGGATCATCACCGTGCGCAGCCAGGAGACGACCTCGTCACCGTCCTGGTTGAGCCCGCGTGTCTTCATCGTGATGATGCCCATCTCGGGCCGCGAGGAGCTCTCGCGCTTGTCGATGCAGATGCTCTCGGCGTAGATCGTGTCCCCGACGTAGACCGGGTAGGTCAGCTTGATGTCCGTCCAGCCGAGGTTGGCGACCGCGTTCTGGCTCATGTCGATCACCGACAGCCCCAGCACGAGCGCCACCGTGAAGCCGGAGTTGACGATGATGCGCCCCTGCGTGATCGGGTTGCTCTGCGCGAGGTGGGCGTTGAAGTGGTTCTGATTCGTATTGCACGTGAGGAGCGTGAACCACGTGGAGTCCGCCTCGGAGATCGTGCGCCCGAAGGGATGCTGGTAGGTGTCGCCGACCGCGTAATCCTCGAAGAATCGGCCCAATTGGGCGGGATGCACCGTTGCCATGGGGCCATCCTGCCGCCCGTGACGGTCCCGAGCCGTGCGGGGCCCGGTCCGGGGTGGCCTTGGGGCCCGGACCGGGTGACAATCGACCATGACCTCTGAGGCCTCCACCACGTCCGTCGAGGCCGCCGCGCGCGTCGGCACCGCCGTCCAGTCCGTGATCGCCGGCAAGCCCGAGACGGTGCGCCTGGCCGTGACCGTGCTCCTGGCCGGAGGCCACCTGCTCATCGAGGACGTGCCCGGGGTCGGCAAGACCATGCTCGCCAAGTCGCTCGCGCGGGCCCTGGGCTGCTCCGTGCGCCGGATCCAGTTCACCCCCGACCTGCTCCCCGGCGACGTCGTGGGCGTGAGCGTGTTCAACCGCGAGACGCGCGACTTCGAGTTCAAGCCGGGCGCGGTGTTCGCCAACGTCGTCCTGGGCGACGAGATCAACCGCGCCTCCCCCAAGACTCAGTCGGCGCTCCTGGAGTGCATGGAGGAGGGGCAGGTCACCGTCGACGGCACGACCTACCTGCTGGGTCGACCCTTCATGGTGATCGCCACGCAGAACCCCGCGGAGATGGAGGGCACCTATCCGCTGCCCGAGGCGCAGCGCGACCGCTTCATGGCGCGCGTGCACATGGGATACCCGGATCGCTCGTCCGAGATCCGCATGCTTCAGGCGCACAGCGCCGACGAGCCGCTCGAGTCCGTCGCTCCCGTCACGGACGCGTCGGAGGTCCGGGACATGATCGACGCGGTCCGTCAGGTCTACGTCGCCCCGGCGCTCGACGCCTACGTCGTGGACCTCGTGTCCGCCACCCGCCAGCATCCCCACGTGCGCCTGGGGGCCTCCCCACGGGCGGCCCTGCACCTGCTGCGCGCGGCCAGGGCGTCAGCCGCACTCTCGGGCCGTGGGCATGTCCTGCCCGATGACGTGCAGCGGCTCGCGGCCCCCGTGCTCGCGCATCGGCTCGTCCTGACCACCGACGCGCACCTGGCGCGCACGAGCTCCGAGGACATCATCGCCGAGATCGTCGCGCGCGTGCCGCTGCCCGCGAGCGCATGAAGCGGGCCCTGGCCGCCCTCACCTTCCGAGGCAAGGCCCTCATCGCCGTGGGCCTAGGCCTCGGCGTAGGGGCCGCACTGTCCGGACAGCGCGACGTCCTGCGCATCGCCGTGCTCCTGCTCGCCCTGCCCCTCATCTCCGCGTGGCTCGCCTCGCGCACCCACTTCCGCCTCGGAGCCGAGCGCACGATCACTCCGAGCCACGTCCCCGTGGGCAGCACGGCGCAGGCCACCCTCACCGTGACCAACCTCGCGCGCGGGCGCACCTCCACGCTGCTGCTGAGCGAGGACGTCGATCCGCGGCTGGGACCACCGGTCCACCGCGTCCTGGAGCACGTCGAGGGCGGCGGGGCACGCACGACGACCTTCTCGCTGGAGGCCTCCCAGCGCGGCCGATTCGAGGTGGGACCCCTCTCGATCACCGCCGTCGATCCCTTCGGGCTCGTGCGGCTCACGCGGTCCTTCCAGTCCACGCAGAGCGTCCTGGTCGTGCCTCGCGTGCACGCCCTGGAGGGATCGGTCGACGCCGACCGTCGCGGGCGCGGCGACCGCGCATCCTCCGCCCTGAGCGCGGGTGGCGACGACGACGTGATCCCCCGCGAGTACAGGCCCGGCGACGACCTGCGCCGGATCCACTGGCGCGCCTCCGCGCACGGCGACGAGCTGCTCGTGCGCCGCGAGGAGCAGCCGTGGACCCGCCACGCCACGGTCACCGTGGACCTCGTCGGCGACGGACTGGGCGGCCCGCAGTCCCCGCTTGAGATCGGGCTGAGCATGGCCGCGAGCGTGTGCGCGCATCTGCTGTCCCGGGGCTGGTCGGTGCGGGTGGAGACACTCGACGGCCGCTGCCTGGTGCCCCAGGCCGAGGGCGCGACGGGGCAGGCGCGCGTGCTCGAGGCCCTGGCGACCGTCCGATCGGTCACGCGCGAGGGCACGCATCCCCTGCGCACGGGCTCGGACCTGTCGGTGCTCGTGCTGCCAGGCACCGAGTCGGCCCTGCGCCTGGTGCCTGCCGTGCACCACGCCTCTCTCGCCTTCGTCGTCGACGTGACCGCCTGGGGACTTCCCGGCGTCGACGCCCCGGAGGCGCTCGCGCGCGTGCGCGCCCAGGGGTGGCATGTCGCCAGCGTCACAGCGGCTCCCGGAAGCCTGCCCGCGGCGTGGGCATCGGCCATCGACGACGCGACCATGACGGCGCTGCGATGACCGGCGCACTGGCACGCATCCGCCCCGCGGCGACGATCGCGGCGGCCGTCGCCACGATGACCGCGTCGCTCAGCGTCGTGCCCCTCTTCGACTCCGGACGCTGGATCATCCCGACCGCCCTCGCGATCATGCTCATGGCCGTCGTCGGCGCCTTCTCCCGCGCCATCGCGCTGCCCGCACCGCTGCAGCCGATCCTGCAGCTCCTCGCGCTGCTCACCCTGCTCACGGTGATGTTCGTCCAGCCGTCGGCCGCGCTCGGGATCTTCCCGGGACCGGTGGCGCTCGGCGACCTTCAGGAGATGACACGGCTGGCGCTCGTGGAAGCCGAGGCGGCACTCGCCCCCGTGCCCACGACGGACTCCCTGCTCCTGCTGTCCGTGGGCGGCATCGGCCTGGTGGCACTCACGGTGGACACGATCGGCGTCACGTTGCGCCTACCCGCGCTCGCCGGGGTCCCGCTGCTCCTGGTCTTCGCGCTGCCGGCCGCGGTCATCCGCGGTGGGGTGCCCTGGTGGCTGCTGCCCCTGGCGGTCATCGGGTGGCTGCTCCTGCTCGCGGCGGACGCGCGCGACGACGCCCGCTCCTGGGGACCCCTGCTCACACGGCGCCCGGGGACGCAGCCGCGCACGCGCGCCCACCCCCGCGTCCCTCGTCCCCGCGCGGCGTCCGGCGGTGCGGCGCTGCAGGTCGCGCTCATCGCCGTGGTCGCCGCCCTGCTGCTCCCCACGGCCATCCCGGGCCTGAGCGAGCCGGTCTGGGTGAGTTCCTCCGGCGATCGCCCCGGCATCGGCGGCAGCGGCTCGGTGAGCGTGGATCCCTTCGCCTCGCTGCGCCGCGACCTGGTCGACAACCCCGAGCGCGAGGTGCTGCGCTATCGCACGACGAGCGAGGCGCCCGGCTACCTGCGTCTGGTGAGCCTCGATTCCTTCGACGGCGTGACCTGGCGCGCGAGCGAGGCCCCGATCCGCGTGCCGGCCAGTGAGCCCCTGGGTCCGCCGGACCTGCCGGGAGTCTCCGGTGTCGCGGAGTCGACGTGGGAGGTGCGCATCAGCGACCTCGACAACGCGCAACTGCCCGTGCCCTACGCCGGCTCCGCCATCACCACGCTCGGCGACCCGCTCGACGAGCGATGGACCTGGGATCCGCAGACGCGCACCGTGGGCGGCATTGGCGTGTCCAGTCGCGATTCGTCGTACGCCGTCGCGGCGTACGACATCGACCCGACGCGGGCGGAACTGCGCGATGCGACCCGCCGCGCCCCCGACTCGCTGCTTCCCTACCTGGAGCTGCCCGGCGACATCTCCCCCCAGCTGGCCACGCTCGCCGACGAGGTCACGGCCGGAGCCCAGACCCCCTACGCGCGCGCCGAGGCGCTCGTCGACTGGTTCACCGAGGACGGGGGCTTCACCTACAGCACCAGCGTCGTCACCCCTGCGGGCGAGGACCCGCTCGAGTCGTTCCTGCAGGAGCGCGTCGGCTACTGCCAGCAGTTCGCCGGGACCATGGCGCTCATGGCGCGCGAGGTGGGGATCCCCTCGCGCGTGGTGGTCGGCTTCACGGGGGGACGGCTCACCGACGACGGCGAGTACATCGTCGAGGCCCGCAACGCCCACGCCTGGCCGGAACTGTGGTTCGCCGGGGTGGGCTGGGTGTGGTTCGAGCCCACCCCACGCATCGGCGCGGGCGTGACGCAGCCGGACTACTCGCGCGATCGCGTCGAGCGCGAGACGCCGGAGGCCCCCACTCCCGAGCAGTCACCCGAGCCGCAGGCACCGGATGCGGCCGCCCCCGTCACCGGCGGTGCTGCCGGCGGCCCGCCCGTGGCGCTGCTCGTCCTCGCCGTGGCGGTGCTCGCGGCGCTCGTCGCGCTGCCCATGGGGGTCATCGCGTGGCGGCGTCGTCGGCGCACGTCACTGGCCGACGGCAGGGCGCGCATCGAGGCCACCTGGCGCGACCTGGGCGAGAGCATCACGGACCTGGGCTGGACGTGGTCGGGTGCCGCGACCCCGCGCGAGGCCGCCAATGCGCTCGCCAAGCAGGTGGGCCTCGGCGAATCCGAGCGCGCAGCGATGCGGCGTCTGGTGTGGTGGATCGAGCAGGTGCGCTACGCCCCGCCCACGATCGACGTCGTGCCGCCCTCGCCGGCGGAGCTGCGCGCGGACCTGGCTGCCGTGCGCCGCGCCGCCGAGCGAAAGGCCGGACGCTCGCGTCGCATGCGAGCACGGCTGATGCCGGCGTCGCTATGGGGCGCAGGGTTGAGGGACAGTTCGATCGAGGGCGCCCGGCAGGCCGAGCGGGTCTAGCTGTGAACGTGGCCGTGGTCGGATGAGACGACAAGGAATGTCCGACTCCGCCGGTGTTCCTGGTACAGGGCGTCGCCTGATCAAGTTCGGTGCGGAACGGGCCAGCCTGGCCCATGAATCAGGGTGCCGGTCGCACGTACACCGCGGTGAAGGCACGCCTCTTGTTGAAGTTCCATGATGGAGAGCATGCGATCAGGATTGCGGCAATGAACAGCAGGTTTTGGGTAAGGATCTCCGCGATGCTTGCAGAGGGGTCGGCCGCGTACGCACCGAAAACGACAGTGATGATCATGACGACACCTGTCAGAAGGTAGGCGATCATGCTGGTCTCCTTGGCCTTGCGCGCCTTCAATGACCCTCCGTTGGCCCGGTTATCGGTGACGGTGATGAGCGGCTTTGCCCGGAATTCCCCGAAAGCGATGAGTAGGGCTATGACGGTGACGACAGCACCGCAAAGCGCAGAGATCAGGGCGCCAGTGTCGTCGCCCCCAGACTCAACGGCCGTCACGTAATTGAGGGCGGTGAAGGCGCCAATGACTATCGCGCACGCGAACGGGAACATCCAGTTGGTCTTGTCTCGCCCTATGAATCGGTCTCCAGGGGCCAACGTTCTTGCCGAAGTGACCGTCACCACTCAGTCCTGTTTGCGTCGTGGGCCGCAGCGTGCGGCTACTGGGGGCCGTCGTCGCGGCGCTTGCGCCAGCGATCCTCGAGCCGGTTCATGAAGCCCGGTGACTGCTTCGGTGCACGACGTGGTGCGGTCGCGCCGGGCGTCGCCTGCGGATCGGCCTCGCCCTCTGCCGTGGCCGCAGTCGCGGGCCGGGCGCGCAGTCCGAGGTAGGTGAGCGTCGCACCGACCACCATGACGACGAAGCCAGCGACACCGAGTGGGATGAGCGGCAGGATCGCGCCGAGCATGAGCAGGGTGAAGCCGCCGAGAAGGACGAGGACTCCGAAGGCAGCACGCCCGCGGCTTGGCCGTCCAGCGGAGGCACTCCGCAGGGAGGTGGCGAACTTGGGGTCCTCGGCATAGAGGGCGCGCTCCATCTGCTCCAGCAGACGTTGCTCGTGCTCGGACAGCGGCACTGCGGACCTCCCCTCGTGGGCTCTCTCACAGGATAGGCGTGTCGGGCCAGTCTGGAAACCCGGCGGGGTCATTTGCCCGCCGGAACCCCTGATCCGGGCACGAATTCACCCGATCTCAGTCGTCGGCCCAGAGGCGGGCAGGACGGACCACGTCCTGCCCGAAGCGCTCCCGGAGGCGGTCAGCAGCCACCTCGGCGGCCCGCCGATCGACCGGGGACGCCGCCGAGCCGTCATCGAGGGTGAGCTGCTCCACGCTCCCCTGGAGGTCGGCGAGGCCTTCGAGGCGGACCCCGACGAGACGGATCCGGGCTCGCTGGAGGCGCAGGGCGGCGTAGAGGTCGACGGCGGTGTCATAGAGGACCTGGCCGACATCGGTGGGGGCATCGAGGGTGCGTGAGCGGGTGATGGTGGTGAAGTCCGCGAAGCGGATCTTGAGGACCACGGTGCGCCCACGGATGCCGTGGCGCCGTGCTCGCGCGGCGACCTTCTGGGCGAGGCGCAGGATCTCGCGGGCGATGATCTCGGGGTCGTCGACGTCGCGGGCGAAGGTCTCTTCGTTGCCGATGCTCTTCTCCGCGGCATCGGGCACGACCTCGCGATCGTCACGGCCCCAGGCGAGATCGTGGAGGCGCTGGCCTGATGCCTGGCCGAGCGCGCGCACGAGGGTGTCGGCCGGAGTGTGCGCGATATCGCCCACGGTGCGCAGGCCGAGGGAAATGAGTCTTTCCTCGGTGCGCTCCCCCACGCCCCAGAGCGCGGCGACGGGCAGGGGGTGCAGGAAGGCGACGACCTGGTCGGCGGGGACGACGAGCATGCCGTCGGGCTTGGCCTGGGTGGAGGCGAGCTTGGCGATGAACTTGGTGGGTGCCACGCCGACACTGCAGGTGATGCGCTGCTCGTCGTAGACGCGGGCGCGGATGAGCTCGGCGATGGACGTGGGCGAGCCGAGTCGGCGCAGCGCTCCGGAGACATCGAGGAAGGCCTCGTCAAGGCTGAGCGGCTCGACGAGCGGGGTGATCGAGGAGAAGATCGCCATGACCCCGGCGCTCACCTCGCCGTAGCGATCGTGGTGCGGCTCGATGACGATGGCATCGGGGGCGACGCGGCGCGCGCGGGACATCGGCATGGCGGAGTGCACGCCCATGGCTCGGGCCTCATAGGTCGCCGAGAGGACGACACCGCGCTGCCCACCGCCGACGATGACCGGCTTGCCGCGCAGCTCGGGGCGCGTGACGAGCTCGACGGATGCATAGAAGGCATCCATGTCGACGTGGAGGATCGTGCAGCCTGTGTCGTCGGTGCCGAGGCCGGTGGCTCCCGGGACACGGCGCAACTGGCTGCGACTCATGTCCGACTCCTCATGGGCCCATCCTCGCGCCTACCACCCGCTGCTCCCGGGACTGGAGTGCCACAGTTTCGATGGCGCGCCCTGGCGGTCGCCGCCGGCGGGCTTGGTGTCGGCCAGCTTGGTGTCGGCGGGCTTGATATCAGCGTAGGGAGACTGCCGGAACCCGCTCGCATGCACGAGCACGCGCTGGGGCA
>CAZICY010000030.1:0-5574 GCA_964537955.1 uncultured Actinomyces sp.
CCTAGGCATGCCGGTCCCGGCTGCTGCCCCTAGGCTCAAGGGGTGACCTCGCCGCTCGACGCCGACGACCTGCGCCCCCGCGTGCAGAAGGCGGTCGACGACTTCATCTCGGGGCAGCGCGCGATCCTCGACGGCGTCAGCGACGATCTCGACCCACTCATCGAGGCGGTGTCCGACCTGCTCGGGGGCGGCAAGCGCCTGCGTCCGGCCTTCTGCTGGTGGGGCTACCGCGGTGCCGGAGGCGCCGACACCGAGGAGGCGCTGCGCGCGGCCGCTGCCCTGGAGTTCCTGCAGGCGTGCGCGCTCATCCACGACGACGTGATGGACGGCTCCGACACCCGCCGAGGGATGCCCTCCGCCCACCATCGCTTCGCGATGCTCCACCGGGGTTCGGAGTGGCTCGGCTCCCCCGAGGCCTTCGGCGTCGGGGCGGCGATCCTGCTCGGCGACCTGTGCCTGTCCTGGGCCGACGAGCTGCTCCTCACCAGCGGCGTGCCCGCTGCCCAGCTTGGTGCAGCGAAGCGCGTCTACGACGAGATGCGCACCGAGCTCATGGCCGGCCAGTACCTCGACCTGCTCGAGCAGGCACGCGGCGGCGGGTCGGTCGAGCGCGCAATGCGCGTCGTGCGCTTCAAGTCGGCGAAGTACACCATCGAGCGCCCGCTTCACATGGGCGCTGCCCTCGCCGGCGCCGGGCCCGACGTCATGGCCGCCTACTCCGGCTACGGCCTGCCGCTCGGCGAGGCCTTCCAGTTGCGCGACGACGTGCTGGGCGTCTTCGGCGACCCTGGCGAGACGGGCAAGCCCGCGGGCGACGACCTGCGCGAGGGCAAGCGCACCGTGCTCATCGCCACCGCCATGGCATGGGCCTCGCCCGCGCAGGCCGCCCAGATCCGACGCCACCTCGGCGACCCCGGGCTCGATGCCGCCGGCGTCACCTTGCTGCGCGAGGTGATCTCCGAGACCGGCGCGCTTGCCCATGCCGAGCAGCTCATCTCCACCCTCACCGACCAGGCACTGTCCGCGCTCGACTCGGTCGACCTGCAACCGCCGGCGCGCGACGTGCTCACCGGTCTCGCCTATGCCGCCACAAGAAGGAGCGTGTGATGCCCCGCACCGTCACCGGACCCACCGACCGCGTCATCGTCGTCGGCGCGGGACTCGGCGGACTTTCCGCAGCCATGCGCCTCGCCGGAGCCGGCCGCCAGGTGACCGTGCTCGAGCGCGAGTCCGTGCCGGGCGGGCGAGCAGGGCGCCTGGAGCTCGAGTCGGCGTCGGGCACCTACCACATCGACACCGGCCCGACGGTGCTCACGATGCCCGACCTCATCGCGGATGCCTTCGACAGCGTCGGCGAGGACATGGCCGACTGGCTCGAGCTCACTCCCGTCGCGCCGCTCTACCGCGCGTTCTACCCCGACGGCTCGAAGCTCGACGTGCACGCCAATGTCGACGAGATGGCCGAGGAGATCCGCAACGTCATCGGGCCGGAGGAGGCCGCGGGCTACCGCCGCTACGTCGACTTCGTCTCCCAGCTCTACCGCTACGAGATGACCGACTTCATCGATCGCAATATCGACTCGCCCTTCGACCTGCTCACCCCCAACCTCGCCAAGCTCGTCGCCATTGGCGGATTCCGCAAGCTCGCACCGCGCGTGCGGGAGTTCCTCCGCGATCCGCGCACCGAGCGCGTCTTCTCCTTCCAGGCGATGTACGCCGGGCTCTCCCCCTACGACGCCCTGGCGATCTACGCCGTCATCGCCTACATGGACTCCGTCGCCGGCGTCTACTTCCCCAAGGGCGGCATGCACGCCGTACCCCAGGCGATGGCAGCGGCCGCGGAGAAGCACGGTGTCGACTTCCGCTACGGCACCGAGGTCACGCGCGTCGAGACGCGCGGCCAGCGCGCCGTCGCCGTGCACACCGCGGACGGCGAGCGGATCGAGGCGGACGTCATCGTCCTCAACCCCGATCTGCCCGTCGCCTACCGCGACCTGCTCGGACGCTCGCCGTGGAGCATTCGCCGGCTCGACTACTCGCCGTCGTGCTTCCTGCTCCTCGCCGGGTCGTCCGCGACGTACTCCCAGATCGCCCACCACAACATCCACTTCGGCAGGTCGTGGAAGGGCGTCTTCCGTGAGCTCATCGACGAGAAGCGGCTCATGAGCGACCCGAGCCTGCTCGTCACCAATCCCTCGCACTCGGACCCCTCCCTCGCGCCCGACGGCAAGGAGATCTACTACGTCCTCTTCCCGACGCCCAACCTCGATGCGCCCATCGACTGGCGCACCGAGGGGCCGCGCTATCGCGACGAGGTCGTCCGCGTGCTCGAGGAGCGCGGCTACCGGGGATTCGGCGACGCCATCGAGGTGGAGGCGACCACGACGCCGCTGGACTGGGAGCAGCGCGGCATGGAGCGCGGGGCGCCCTTCGCGGCCTCGCACTCCTTCCTGCAGACCGGGCCCTTCCGCCCCCGCAACATCTGGGGGGAGAACGTCGTCTTCACCGGCTCGGGCACTCAGCCCGGGGTAGGCGTGCCGATGGTCCTGGTGTCCGGCCGGCTCGCGGCCGAGCGCATCCTGGGGCCCGATCCGCTCTACCGCTCCCGCGCGCTGCGCTGACGTCGCGGCACCCGATCCAGCGCCTACGCTGGCGTCGTGGGCACCTGGGACGCGCGTCTCCTCGCGCGCTACGCGCTGCCCGGCTTCGTCGGGTCGCTCATCCTCGCGGTGGGCGCACTCGGAGTCGGCTGGCTGCCCCTGGCCGGCGGCTTCATCGACGTGGACGGTGTCGAGGCGCTCCGCGGCACGACAGCCGGTCTGCTCCTGTCACGTGCCTTCGTCTTCGTCGGCGTCGCGCTGCTCTTGCAGGCGTGGCTGATCCTGGGCCACGACCTGCTCGCGGACCGCGACGACCCGCACAGCCTGGCCGGCACCACGCCCAGCACTCTCGTCGTCGTACTCGTGGCCTGGGCGGCACCACTCGTGCTCGCGCCCCCGCTCTTCAGCCGCGACGTCTATTCCTACTTCGCGCAAGGGCGCGTCGTGGCATCCGGTCAGGATCCCTACGAGACGGGCGTGGCCGTCATCGACGGGTGGTTCGAGGACGGGGTCGACCCGATGTGGGCGGAGACGCCGACTCCCTACGGCCCCTTCTGGCTGCTCCTGGCGCGCGGGGTAGCCAACTTCTCCCCGGAGCAGCCCGCACTCGGCGCGCTGGCCTTCCGTCTCGCCGCGCTCGCAGGTCTGGCCCTGCTTGTCGTCTACCTCCCCCGACTGGCGGTCATCCACGGCATCAATCCCGCCCCCGCACTATGGCTCGGAGTGCTCAATCCGCTCGTGATCATGCACGTCGTGTCCGGGGCCCACAACGACGCGCTCATGATCGGCCTCGTCGTCATGGGGTTCGCGCTGGCGGCGAGCCGGCACCCGGCCCTCGGCGTCATCGCCATCGCGCTGGCCGCCGCCGTCAAACCGATCGCGCTGCTCGCCCTGCCCTTCGCCGGCCTCCTCTGGGCAGGTCAGTCCAGCAAGGACGGGCCCGCCGGCGCACCGGGCCTGCGTGCCAGCTGGGCTGGGCGCATCCGCGCCTGGGTGCTCGCGCTCGCCCTGACCGTCGCGGTCTTCGCGGTCGCGAGCGTGCTCGCGGGAGTGGGGCCCGGTTGGATCGCCGCGCTGAGCACCCCGGGCGAGGTGCGCACGTGGCTGTCACCGGCGACCGCCCTCGGCATGCTCATCGGGATGGCGACGACCGCCACCGGACTGACGATCGACGACGCCCTGGTCGTCACGATCACACGCACGATCGGCAGCCTCGCCGCCCTCGCCATCGTCGCCTGGCTGATCCTGCGACCGCAGGGGCGCAGCCCGGTGCGCGGCGCGGCCCTGGCCTTCCTCACCGTCGTCCTGCTCGGCCCGGTGATCCAGCCGTGGTACCTGCTGTGGTTCCTGCCGCTCTTCGCGGCGACCGGACTCAAGCCGACGCAGTTGCGGGTCGTCATCCTCGTCATCGCCGGCTTCTCGCTGCACGGGATGGCGGAGTCGAGCTCGACATCGGACAACCTGTTCGAGTTCAGCGACGGCCTTGCCATCGTGGCGGCCTTCGTGATCGTGGGGCTTGTCCTGCTCGTCAGCCCCCGCGAGCGGCGCCTCGTCCTCGGCGGACCGCTCAGCCACGGGCTGCTCCCCGAGGGCCCTGCCGCCCAGGCGCGTGCGGACGAAGCGGTCTTCCGTGGCAGGATCGGCGCCCGTGAATGAGTGGGACGCTGCCGGGATCGTCGATCCCTCGCTGCGGGCGTCCTACGCCCGCTGCAAGCGCCTCAACGCCGAGCACGGCAAGACCTACTACCTCGCCACGCTCCTGCTGCCCCCGCGCAAGCGGCCCTACGTCCACGCGCTCTACGGCTTCGCCCGATACGCCGATGAGATCGTCGACGACCTGTCCTCGACGCTGACGGACGCGCAGAAGGCCGACTGGCTGGGCCGCTGGGGAGACGAGATCCTCGCCGACATCCGGCGCGGGCGCTCGCGCGACCCGGTGGGCCGCGCGCTCGTGGACACCGTGCGGACCTGGGACATCCCCGTCGAGCACTTCGAGGCCTTCCTCCACTCGATGCGCATGGACCTCACCGTCACGCAGTACGCGACGTACGACGATCTCTTCGAGTACGTCTACGGCAGCGCCGCAGTCATCGGCCTGCAGATGGTGCCGATCCTGGAGCCCGCGTCACCCGAGGCCTACGTGCGCGCCCAAGACCTCGGCGTCGCCTTCCAACTCGCCAACTTCATCCGCGACGTCGGGGAGGACCTCCAGCGCGGTCGCGTCTACCTGCCGATGGACGAACTGGCTCAGCACGGTGTCACGCGCGAGGTCCTCGAGCGCCGAGTGGCCACGCCCGCGGTCAAAGCGGCCCTCGCCGAGCAGGTGTCGCGCGTGCGCGAACTCGAGGAGCGTTCCCGCCCCGGTATCGCCCTGCTCGCTCCCGACTCCCAGCCGTGCATCGAGGCGGCACGGGTGCTCTACTGCGGCATCGTCGACGAGGTCGAGCGGATCGACTACGAGGTCTTCGACAAGCGAGCGACGGTGCCGCTACGCCGACGCCTGGCCGTTGCCGGGCCCGCCTGGGTCCGGGCTCGCCGTGCCCGGGGCCGACGGCGCGCGGCTGCCTGAGCGACGCCAGATCGGCGGGCCGGACATGGGCGTGCGCTGGACGCCGCGCCTGCCCCAGAAGACCCACAGGGCCATCGCGAGCAGGCAGAGCGAGAAGCCCATGAGCAGGTCCTCGAAGGGCTGGAAGGCGATGCGGCCGCTGCCGATGAAGGGCGGCGGCCCATCCTCGGGCTGGTAGCCCACGATCACGGCGTCGGAGTAGCGGAAGACCTGCAGCCAGGTGAGCACGCCATTGGTGAGGAGCTGGAAGAACAGCACGATGGCGTAGGCCACCCAGAATCCGCGACGGGTGACGAGGCGAGTGCGCAGGATGAGCACATCCGCGACGATGGCGGCGACGACGACCGCGATGCCGATCTGCGTGTAGGTCATCGCGCATCCCCGTCCGCCGCCGCAGCCGGCTCC